>NZ_JAHBDP010000069.1:0-265175 GCF_019956495.1 Pseudomonas sp. BF-B-26
TTCGGTGCCGGTGAACGACAGCACTTGCAGGTCGCCGACGTAGTCTTCAACGGTCAGGCTGAAGTGGGTTTCGTTAGCTGGGTTGAACATTGCTTGCTCCCTGTTCGGTAGTCATCCGTTACGCCCGCAGTCGCAGACGTTGCAGCAAAGACGAAGTGGCGCCCAAGGCGTCACGCAATTGGGCGGCGGTGATGGTGCGCTTGGCCGCATCGAAAGCCAGCGCCGTTCGTAGCGCTGGCCAGCAGTGTTTCGGAAGATTCCTGGGGGCGTGCAGCTCGCGTTCGAGGTGGCCGTCGCGGGCTTCGGTCGAGGGCAAGCGGCGGAACGGGTGTTTGCCGCCCGCCAATTCGTAGAGCACGCAGGCCACGCCGTAGACATCGGCACTGGCCGACAGCGGCTGGCCTTCGAGCAGTTCGGGGGCGGCGTAGCCGGGGGTCCAGGCGTTGAAGCGGTTACGGCTCAGGTGTGGCAGGCCGGGCAAGATGCCCTCCTCGGCCTGGCCCAGACCGAAGTCGAACAGGCGCACGCCTTCTTCGCTGAGCATGACGTTGCTCGGTTTCATGTCACCGTGCAGCACGCCGCGAGCGTGGGCGAAGGCCAGCGCGTCGAGCAGCGGCAGCGCGATGTCGCGCAGTTCTTTCCACGGCAGGCCCAGCGGCCGCTCGCAGAGTAATTTGTCCAGGGTCAGCCCACGCATGAGTTCCATGGTGATGAAGGCGCGCTGGCAATCGGTGTCCACTTCAAAGCTGTGCAAACGCAGCACGTTGTCGTGGCGCAGGCGTCGGGTCAGGGCGAACTCGCTGTAGAGCAAGGCACTGGCGTCCGGCGATTCGGCAAATTCTTCGCTGAGGATTTTCAGCGCGATGTAAGGGTCGGGGTCGCCGAACTGTTCGCTCAGCAAGTCCCGTGCGCGGTAAACCGCGCCCATGCCGCCGGCACCGAGCAGGCGCTCGATGCGGTAACGGCCTGCAAGTACATCCGGCATTTCGCCGACGCTGGCCTTGGTTGGCGCCAGCGCGGGCTCAGCCTTATGCGGCTTTCCATTTAGAGGCTTGGCGAACGCAAAGTAAGTCAGGTTATTGGCTTCCTCGTCGGTCACCAGCAGGTCGTCGAGCGGCGGCATGAGTTGGGTCATTTTCGGATCACCACAGCGGTCAAGTTGTCCCGGGCCGAGCCACGCAGAGCGCCGTCGAACAGACGCTCCAGCGCAACGTGCGGCGCGGTCAGGCTCAGGGCGTTGCCCAAGGCATCGGTGCTCAGCCCTTGGTACAAGCCATCGCTGCACAACAGAAACGCATCGCCGGGGTAAACCTCGAGTTCGAGCACATCCAGCGTCAACTGCTCGGCGGCGCCGACCGCTCGGGTCAGCGCGTGAGCGGAAGGATGGGCACGGGCGTCTTCGACGCTCATGTTTTGCTCGTCGATGAGCTGCTGTTGCAGCGAATGGTCCTTGGACAGCTGATACAAACGCTGGCCGCGCCACATATAGCAACGGCTGTCACCGGCCCAGATGCAGGCCGCGCGATTACCTTCTACGAGCAGCGCCACTACGGTGCTGCCCATGATGCTGTCGTGACGCCCGGCCGTGACGGTCAACTCCTGACCCAAGCGGCGGTTGAGCCAGTGCAAGCACTGGCGAATGCCTTTGAGTCGTTCGTCGAAGTCGTCCTGCTCCGGCAATTCCGCCAGGCTGGCGACGATCAACTGGCTGGCGATGTCGCCACCCTGATGACCGCCCATGCCATCCGCGACCACCCACAGCCCCTGCTGTGGGGAGTCGAGGAAAGCATCTTCGTTGCGCGCCCGAACCTTGCCCGGATCGGTACGCGCAGCGCTGCGCCAGGGACTGGCAACCAGCATCAGAGCTGCACCGGCATACGGAAGGTACGCAGCACGCCCATGTCGAACGGGTTCGGGGTGCGCTGGCTCGACAGCAAGTAGTTGGCGCGCAGGCCGCCTACGTCAGCTTTGAGCACCAGCACATCGCGACCGCTCAGGTACTCGGTCTGCATCAGGTCGAACAGACGGAACAGCGACCATGGGCCGGTGTTCTTCTCGATGCCGATCGGGCGGCCAGCCATTTTGTCGAGGACCAGGCTGGTGCGACCGTCTTCAGCATCGGTCGGCCATTTGAACGACACCGGCACGATCGGGCCGTGACGGTACTCGATGGTCTTGTCGCCAAACTTGAACTCGGAACGGCTGACGGCCGGGTCGAGAGTGTACGGCTCCAGTTTGAATTGCACTTGCGGCTCGGCCGGGTTGATCGAGAAGAAGCTCTGGCGAATCACTTGTGCCGCGGCCATCTGGTCGAGGTAGACCTTGGAGATCGGCATGCTGTGACCGTCGATGTTGCGCAGACGGTAGTTGCCTGGATCGCCACTCACGAACGGACGCATGTAGGTCTCGAAGAAGCGATCGTTGATGCCCTGCGCCTTGAAGAACTCGCGGAAGTCGCTGATCGCAACGTCGCTGGTGCTGTGGGCGCTGAACGGGTAACGCTTGTTGATCGCCTTGCCGTAGAAGCTGTACAGCTCGCTCTGATAACGCTGGTTCAGGTACTGGTAGGAATCGTTCAGCACCAGACGCCAGGTGTCTTCAGCCAGGACGTTGAACCACACGCTGACCGGACGCGGCAGACGGTTGGAAGCATTGCGCAAGTTGCTCAGCGCATCACGCTGGCCGCTCATGCGGGTCTTGGCCATTTCGAACGCGGCCTGTTCCGGCGCACTGGCACGCGCCAGGCTCGCCAGTTGCAGTTGCAGGTCGTTGAGCGCCGTCAGGGCCGGGGTCAAATCAGCGGCCGGGCCGTTGTTGTCGTCCAGCAAACGGTGCAGCGGTTCGAAGCGGCGTTGCAGGGATTTCTTCGCGGTGTCCGGTAGGTTCTTGGTCATGTCTGCGGCTTTGTCAGCCGCGGCCGCCGCGAGTTTGCCGAGCTTGCCGCCCTTCTCGCCCAGTTTCTCAGCCGCTTCGGCCGCTTGATCAGCATTGTCGGCGATCACCGAGAAACGGGTGTTCTCGCGCACTTCCACCAGCAGTTGCAGCACGGGGGAGTTGGCGGACGTCAGGCCCGCCAGTTGCTCGGCGCCCTCACTGAAGTCGCTGATTGGAGGCAGTGCAACCTGGCCGACCGCTTCGCTCCAGAAGTTGGCGTAGTCGCGGAAGTACAGTTGCTCCAGTTCGACCATCAGGCGACGCAAGTCCATGCCGCTGATGCCCGAGCCTTCGCCCAGCACCCAGTTGTCACGCAGGATATCGGTGACCAGCGCAGAGCCCTGCACCGAGAAATACTGCTGATAACCCTGTTGGGTGTAGAAACCCGGGATCACGTATTCGGTGCCGACAAACAGCGCACCTTGTGGGCCCAAGTGTTGGCTGAGGCGATATTCCGGCAGGTTGCGGGCCTGCTCGCGCAGCATCCGGTAAACCACGTTGGCCAGCGATTCGCTGCGCAGTACCTGACGCGCTTGGGCCACCAGTTGATCATTCAGCGGGTAGATAAACGGCTGCTTGAGCAAGCGCTCGAAGTGGGTGTTCAAACCGTTCTGCACCGCGGTGTTGCCGGCGTAACGCTGGGACCATTCGGTGGCCACCCAATCCTTGAGCCACGGGCCGTCGCGACGGTCTTTCATGTTCAGCATCAGGTACGCACGCAGGCTGTTGAGCAGGCGTTCGCGGTCCTTCATGTTGGCGCGGATCTGCCCTTCCAGCAGGGTCGCAACCTTCGGCAGCAGTTGCGCTTCAAGCTCACGCTCGTAGGCCTCCTTGACCACCGGATTGACCTCTTCGCCTTGGTACAGGCCACCCCGTTCGTGGTACGACACATCACCTTTTTTCGGGAAGACCTGAGTCGCCGCGTAGCTGGTGTCGAGAGGCTTGAGTACCGCCATGGAATCATCACGCGCGGTCAATGCCGAGCGCTGTTGTGTCCAGTTGGTCGCCAGATTGCGCAGGTTTTCCAGGCGCTCGTAGTTAGCCGAGAATCCGCCCGCCCACAGCATGCCGAACAGCGCCAGTGCCGCCAATGCGCCCACGTACAGGGCACGCTGGCCCCAATGGATACGACTGCGTTCGCGTTTGTCCAGACCGGCCAGGTCGGCCTCGGGGAAAATCACCCGGCTGAGCAAGTGGTGAATGAAGCGCGAACGGCCGCTGCGCAAGGTCGGCAGCACACCAGCGTTCATCCCCAGATTGGCGCCGATACCGGCGGTGGTCTGGTCCATTTCTTGAGTCAGGTGCGGTGCGCTGGTCAGGTAGAAACCGCGCAACTGGCTGACACGCTGATAACGGTTGCCGGTGAACGCCATGTCGACGAACAGGCACAGACGCTCGCCGATCTGCCCCAGTTGATGCGGGAAGTCGAGGATGCGACCACGGCGCTGAGTGTCGCGCTCCTGGTGCATGCGCATGATCACTTGGCTGTTGAGGCGACGCAGCAGCTCTTCGAACTCGGCGCGCAGGACGGCGACGTCGGTGCCGCTCTGCTCTTTGCGGAAGCTGGTGCCGAGCACCTGATCGCTTTCTTCGCGGGTCAGTTGATCGAAGAACTCGTCAAAACCGAGCAGCTTGTCCGCCTTGCTCAGCACCAGATAAACCGGCACATCGACGTGCAGTTTCTGATGCACGTCTTGCAGACGCGCACGCACCTGGCGAGCCAGGGTGTCGAGGTCTTTCTCGTCGGGGCACAGCAGGGTTTCCACCGGAATGGTCACCAGCACACCGTTCAACGGACGGTTGCGGCGACGCTTGCGCAGCAGGTCGAGCAAGGTGCTCCAGGCGCTGCCATCGACTTCGGCATCCGGCTGGGTCAGGTAACGCCCGGCGGTGTCGATCAGCACACCGTGGTCGGCGAAATACCAGTCGCAATGACGGGTGCCGAGGGTGTCGCGGGTCAGCTTGCGGTCGATCTTGTTGATCGGAAACTCAAGGCCCGAGAAGTCCAGCAGGCTGGTCTTGCCGCTGCCCTGCGGGCCGATCAGCAAGTACCAAGGCAAATCGCTGCGCCAGCGTTCGCTGCGACCGCGATACAGGCTCGAAGTCTTCAGGGTTTTCAACGCATCCTTGAAGCGCACGCGAAGCTCTTTCTGCTCTTCGTCGATCAACTCTTCACGGCGGATACGATCCTGGCCGTCTTCGGTGTCTTCGATGGCTTTCTTGCGTACGCCAGCGCGCCAGCTGACGAAGACCATGGTCAGGCCCCAGATCAGGAACAGCACACTGATGGTCAGCAGGCGGGAGGTCGAACCTTCCCAGAACTTGTAGTCATTGACCGCCAGCAGCGGCCCGACGAACCACACCAGCAGCGCGACAAACAGCACCAGCAGCAAGGTCCAGACCCAGGTCTGACGCAAGAATGCGCCGACTTTCTTGAAAAACTTTTTCATCACACGTCCCTGTTTACGGCTGCGACTGCGGCTGGACCGCGGCCGGATCTAGCTGCTGATAAGGTTGCAGAACGGTTTCGCGTTGCTCGCCCAATACCCAGGCGAAGCCCGAATACATCACCACCAGGCAAACCACGGTGAACAGCACCACCATCCACGCCGGCACGATGCGCACCAGGCTGCGGCGCTGATCGTTCAAGCCTTCCCAATGGGGCGACAGTTCGCGAGGCACGTCACCGCGCAACTGACGAATCTGACGATACAAGGCGTCGCGGATGCCTTCGAGCTCGAGCATGCCGCGGGCTTGCACCCGGTACTTGCCTTCGAAGCCCAGCGACAGGCACAGGTACATCAGCTCCAGCATCGGCAGATGCTTGACCGGGTTTTTCGACAGGCGATCCAACAGCTGGAAAAACTTCTCGCCGCCGAAGGTTTCGTTGTGGAAGCTGCTGAGCAAGCTCATCTGCGACCACTCGCTTTCGTTGCCCCACGGCGTGGTCACGACGGCTTCGTCGACCACGGTGCACAGCACGTAACGCGCGGCCATCACCTGGCTGCTTTCGGCGCCGTTGTGCAGCGCCCGCACTTCAAACAGCTTCAGCCCGGCAGTCAGTCGCTCGTTGAGCGCGTACATGTCTTCGCGGGTGTCGCTGTGCTTGAGTCGCACCACTTCCGACAACAGGTCAGAGGCGGCTGCGACCAACGAATTGAGGCTGATGTTGAAGGCTTCGGCCGGGCGCAGGCGCGCGGCATAAATCATCCGTTCTTCGAGCTGTTCAAAACGCGGCGGTGCAGCGAAATCTGTCAGCGGACTCGAAGCAGGGCCGTGGCCCTGGCGGTCGAGCAGGACGGTTTTGTCGTCCTGGGTATGTTCCATGTCCTTGATCATGTCGGTCAGTTCCTGATGGCCCAGAATTTCAGTTCAAGCTCGGCAAATTCGCCGGACACGTGGAACGCGAAGCCGCCGGAGCGCTCGAGTTGTGCCAGGTCTTCGGAACTGAGTTCGAGGATGAAATAGGTTTTGTTGGAGTGGAACGCGATCTGCCGCGGGGCCACCGGCAACGGTTTGACCTTGATGCCCGGCAGATGCAGGTTGACCAGTTGGCGGATGCGCTCCACCGGGCCGACCTTGAGGTGCGCCGGCAAGCGATGGCGCAGTTCTTCGGAGTCGCAGTTGGCACTGGCGGCGAGCACGAACGAGGCCGAACCCAGCAGTTTGTGGTCGTGCAACGGCGAGACGATGATCCCGTACTGGCGCGCTTGCAGGACCAGTTCGATGGCGTGCTGTTCGAGCACCATCGACAGCACCTGACGAATCGCTTCCATCAGCTTGCGGAAGCTCGCGCCCTGGTCGCTGTGCTGGTAACGGCTGTCCAGACGCGGGCGTTTGCTGTCGCTGGAAAACGTCGCCAGATCGCCGAGCATGGTCAGCAGCGTGCGGTACAACTCTTCCGGGTGAACCTGTTCCAGGCCGAGGTAGTGGCGCAGCAGCAGTTCGGTGCGGTTGATCAGTTGCAGCATCATGAAGTCGCCGACTTCCGCGCCACCGACCTTGCCGTTGGAACGGATCCGCTCGGCGATGGTGTCGCCACGGTGGCCGAGCATGCTGATCACTTCTTTCAGGCACGACAGCAGGTAGCTGGACGAATGCGCCTGAATGTAGGTCGGCACGAAATCCGGGTCGAGGCTGATCACGCCGTCGGGCGTGGTGTCGAGCACTTCACAGATCTTCAGTTTCACGTAGGCCTGGTCGCTCTGCTGCTCGCCGAGCAACAGTTTGAAGTCCGGGCGCCCGCAGCTGACCTGGCTGGCGGAATCGTCGCCGGCGTTGGAATCGGCGACTTCCGCTTCGTACGCGGTGTAGCGCGCCAGCACGTCGGATTGCTCCGGACGGCGCGACTCGATGTGGTTACCGGTGACCAGCGGCAGCGCCAGGTAGATCGGCGTGTTGCCGGTGTTCGGCGGCACGTCGAGGGCCAACGGTTCGGTGTTGCCGCCGAGTTCGAACAGGCTGCCGTCCGGCAGAATCCCCGAGGCCTGGCTGATCACCAGTTTGCCCATGTTGAGGAACTGCAAGTCGATGTCCAGGTTCAGGAAGCCCCAGGTGTAGCTGCCCAGCAACTGCGTGCGGGTCTTCATCTGGTGGTCGTAGTAGCGATCGTTGTGCTGGAAGTGCTGCGGACGCAGCAGCATGCCTTCCTGCCAAATCACTTTATGGGAATTCATGATCAGTCATCCGCCTTGGCGAGCGTTTCGTTGCTATTGCGAATACCGGCCTGGTCGAGGGTCAGATCAGCGTCGGTGACTTCCACCGGGGTGACTTGCACCGTGTAGCGCCATTTGGTTTCCGGCAGATCGCGGTAGGCGGCGAGGATGCCGACGTAGCGACTGCCCTCCTCCACGCTGAGTTTCATCTCCACGGTTTCACCTGGACGCAGTTCGATTTCTTCGCTGGCCACCAGGTCCGGGGCCAGGGATTCCTTGGCGCGCTCGTACAGGCTGAAGAAGTCAGCGTTCTCGAACGTCACCGGATGCTTGAGCTCGAACAGACGCACAACGATCGGCGACGGACGCCCGTTGAGGTCCGGGTTCAGCTGATCGCTGGCGGTCAGCTTCAGGTTGAGCTTGGTGACGTGGGAATACGGCGACAGTGACGAGCAGCCAGCCAGCAGCACCAGGGCCGCGAGCGCCGTCAGCGTCTTGAAAAAAGCGGTCGAGCAGCGAGACATGCGCATCATCCTTGGTGGTCGGTGTGAAGGGTGGAAATCAGGCGGATCTGTTCTTCGTAGGCCTGAGCGAAGTCGCGGGCCAGCAGGCGCTCGCTCCAGTCATCGTCCTGACGCAGGGCCTGGTGATAACGACCGTAAGCTCTCCAGCGACTGCCGGACGTGGCGAGCAACGGCTTGTTGTCGCGCTCGAAACGCAGGGTCAATTGCTGTGGCGAGAAGTGCTCCAGCGTGCCGCGAACGGCAGCGCGGCTGGCGGTCAGCAACGCCACCTGATGCGCCTGCAAATCGCGGAACGCACGGGAGATCGCCTGCTCGGCCGGCAACTGGCCCGGCTTGTTCGGCTGCAACAAAATGCCCAGCGCTTCGCCGGCATCGACGGCAAATTTCAGCGGGTTCTTTTGGGTGCCTTGCACGGTGGTCTGGGCCAGACGCAGTTCATTTTTCAGTTCGCTGCGGGTACGCAGGCTCTGCTGCAAACCGCCGACGCTTTGCTTGAGCAGGCGTGCAGCGTTGAGCGCCAGGGCTTCGCGGGCGTCGTGGTCGAGGCCTTTGAGGTCCACGCCCAACGCGGCGCCGAAGTGCTCCCAGAAACCTTCACTCTGACGCTCGACCACTTTCGGCGGCGGAGCTGGCGCAGGTTCTGCCGGGGCGTCGATCAGCTCCGGCACCATCAGGCTTTCCATGTCGATGCGCGCATAGTCGGCGCGCTGACGGGTGTCTGAGAGGGTGGTGCTCGGGGAGATCAGTTCGTCGATTTCCGAATACACGCGCTCTTGCTGATCGAGGGCATTGAGCGGGTCGAGATCGAGAAACGCATCGTCCGGAATGATGCTGCCTGCTGCTTGCGGACGGCCGACTTCAACGTCGAAGGTCGCCGGATCGCGTACCAACCGCGCACGGATCTCGAAGTCACCCAGCACGTAGACACTGCCGTGCTCGATGCGCATCGCTTCGCCCTTGCGCAGGCGCGCGCCGCTTTCGCTGTCCGAAATACCGTTGCTGCTGGTATCGGTCAGGAAAAACGTGCCTTCGCGGTAGCTGATCAACGCGTGGTGGTTGGACAGGTGACGCTTGCGGTCCGGGATGATCCAGTCGCAATCCTCGCCCCGACCGATCACGCCACCGGCCTGTTTGAAGGTCTTCTGGCACAAATCCGTGGGCACGAACTGCTTGGTGTTGAGCATTTCGAAAACCAGTTCCATGGTGATACTCCTTGCGGTCACTTGCCGCGATTGACCGCCTGCGGATCACCCAATGGGCGATAGGTGTTGTCGTTGTATTTGTAATTGCCGCTACAGCCGCCGAGGCCGCATAGAACGACGAGGGTCAGCAGGACGGCTTGCCAGTGACGAACAGACATCAGAGGGTCTCCAGGGGTAGACAAAGTACAAAGCGCCGACCCGTTTGGGCGGCGCTATCAAAAGCGGATGAGGTGAAGCCGAGCGCTCTAGTCAGTGGCCTTGAGCCGATCTCCCGTAAAAGGGTGATTCCCTGCTGCCAGTGAGATTCCTGTGGCGAGGGGACTTGTCGGAATGCCGCACCACCCCGTTGGGTCGCGAAGCGGCCCCAAAACCGGCTACCCCGTTTATTCAGGCAGACCGCGTTGGCTGAATTGCGACTGCTGCGCAGCCGAACGGGGATAAATCCCCTCGCCACAGAGAATTCGCTGGCCACAGGTGGAATTCCAACCAAGGTGAGGAAATTGATATCAGCCATCGAAATCACCCAAATTGATATTCAGGCGCCCGAGGCGGTACAGCAGCGTGCGGCGTGGCAGCCCGAGTTCGCGGGCGGCGAGGGTCTGGTTGCCGTCGTTTTTACGCAGGGAATCGAGCAGCAGCCTGCGCTCGACCTGCTCCAGGCGTTCGCGCAGGTTCAGGCTGCTGTCTTCCGGCATGGCTTCCATGCGCAGGGAGAAATGCTCGGCCAGTAACTCACCGCCCTCGCACAGCAGCACCGCGCGTTCGACCAGGCCTTTGAGTTCACGCACGTTGCCGGGGAAGGTGTAACCGGACAGGTGATCCAGCGCCGCATCGGACCAGCACACCGCATCGCGCTGCAAGAACGAGCAGGCCTTGTCGGCGAAGTGCCGGGCCAGGTCGAGGATGTCGCCTTCGCGCTGACGCAGCGCCGGCAACTCGATCGGGAATTGCGCGAGGCGGTAGTACAAGTCCTCGCGGAATTTGCCTTCGCTGACCAGCACCGACAAATCCCGGTGCGTCGCTGCGATGATCCGCACGTCGATCTTGTGGGTGTCGTTGGAGCCCAGCGGGCGGATCTCGCCCTCCTGCAGAACCCGCAACAGCTTGGCTTGCAGGGACAACGGCATGTCGCCGATTTCATCGAGCAGCAAGGTGCCGCCGTTGGCCGCGTCGAACAGCCCGGCACGGTCGCGATCAGCACCGGTGAACGCACCTTTGCGGTAGCCGAACAGTTCGCTTTCCAGCAGGTTCTCGGGGAACGCCGCGCAGTTCTGCACGATGAACGCCTGGGAACGGCGCGGACCGCAATCGTGAATCGCCCGCGCCACCACTTCCTTGCCGGTGCCGGTTTCACCGCGCAGCAACACGGTATACGGGCTGTGCAGGACTTTGCTGATCAGCGAGTAGGTCCCGCGCATGGCCTTGCTCTTGCCGATCAAGCCGTAACCGCTGGCGCTCGGGACGAGGACCTTCACCGGTCGTGCATCACCGGTTGGCTGACGCAGACGTTGCAGCAAATGCAGCTGGCCGAGTACGAACGAGCCCAGTTGCCCCAGGGAGTCGGCAAAGCCTTGCAGGTCGATGTGCCGGCGACTGGCGCACAGGAGCAAGCCTTCGACGGCTTTCTGCTGATTGACCATTGGCACGCACAGCAGCGACTGCCAAGGCGTGGCCTGAGGCGGCAGGAAACTGGTTTCGTGCAGGCTGCCGCTCAGTTCGCTGAGGCTCACCACGCGGTTCTGGCACAGGGCGAATTGCAGCAGTTGTTCACCGTTGTAATCCGCCGGCAGGCTCGCCGCTTCCCGGGGTTGCAGGATGCCGTTGAGGCATTCGGCGTTCATCCCCAGGCACGTGTGAGTCGCGTCCAGCAGGTACAGCTGCGTCAACTCGCAACCGCTGAGCTCGGCCAACCCGCGCACGAAGTCACCCAGCAGCGCAGCACCGTCCGCCGCGCGCGACAAGCGGGCGAACTGCGCCAGCAAGGCTTCGGCATAGACCAGCGGTTGCGGCACCTGAGTGAACATCACACCCACCTCAGGCGAACTCGCACGTCACGCTGGCGTTGCCGTCGAGCGTCGCGTGGACACGCTTGAGGCTTTCGCCCGTGGCCATCGCATCGAGCAAGCGGTCAGCCACCAGCGGCAGCACGTGCAGGTCGAGCAAATGGTCGATCAGGCGCGCGCCGCTGTCGCTCTGGGTGCAGCGATCTGCCAGGTGATCGACGAGGTCTTGCGAGTAAGTGAAATCCAGCTGACGACGGTTCAGGCGCTCGCCCAAACGGCCGAGTTTGATTTCGATCAGCTCGCGCAGCACCGGGCCGCCCACCGGGTAGTAAGGCACCACGCGCATGCGCGCCAGCAGCGCCGGTTTGAAGTGTTTGCTCAGCACCGGGCGGATGGTTTCTTCGAGTACTTCGGCCGACGGCCGCGCGCCGTTTTCACAGAGCTCGGCGATGCGGTCGCTGCCCAGGTTCGATGTCATCAGAATCAGCGTATTGCGGAAGTCGATCTCGCGCCCTTCGCCGTCGTTGGCCACGCCTTTGTCGAAGATTTGGTAGAACAGGTTGAGCACGTCCGGGTCGGCCTTCTCGACTTCATCGAGCAGCACGACCGAGTACGGCTTCTGGCGCACGGCTTCGGTGAGCATGCCGCCCTCGCCATAACCGACGTAGCCCGGCGGCGCGCCGATCAGGCGCGACACGGTGTGCTTCTCTTGGAACTCGGACATGTTGATGGTGGTGATGAAACGATCGCCGCCGTACAGCAAATCCGCCAGGGCCAGCGCGGTTTCGGTTTTGCCGACGCCGCTCGGGCCGACCAGCAAGAACACGCCGACCGGCGCATCAGGTTTGTTCAGGCCGGCAGCGGTGGCGCGCATCGAGCGGTCCAGTGCGTGAACGGCTTGTTCCTGGCCCCGGATGCGGGTGCGCAAGTCGGTGGCGAAGCTCGCAACCTTGGCGTTGTGCTCACGGGCCAGTTGGGCCAATGGCACACCGGTCCAGGCGCTGATCACTTCGGCGACCAGACGCGGGCAGACTTCGAAGCTCACCAGACGTTCTTTGATCTGAAGTTCGGTCAGGGCTTTGTGGGTTTCGTTCAGCGCAGCTTCCAGGGACGCGACGCTTTGCGCTTCGTCCACAGGGGCTTCGAGTGTTTCGATCACAGTGCCTTCGGCATCTTCTTCAACCGTGACAGTGGGCTCGACGGCGGCAGCTTCGCGGGCCTTGGCCAGTTGCTGACGCAAGTCCAGCAGGCGCTCGGCCAGTTCTTTCTGTTCGGTCCAAAGGGTTTCCAGCGCGACCCTTTCGTCTTCAGCTTCGGCCAGGCGATCTTCCAAAGCGTCCAGCGCTTCGTGGTCGATCAGCAGACCGGCCTCGGCATCACGGCGCAAGGCCTGACGCTGACGGCCGCCTTCAGCCAGTTCACCCCGCAGGCGCTCAAGGCTTTCCGGTGCGGCGGCGAGGCTGATGCGCACGCGAGCGCAGGCGGTGTCGAGCACGTCGACGGCTTTGTCCGGCAGCTGACGGCCCGCAAGATAGCGAGCAGACAACTCGGCCGCCGCCACCACTGCGTCGTCGCGCAGGTAGATGCCGTGGCTCTTCTCGTAGACCTGGGCCAGGCCACGCAGAATGGTCACCGCTTCGCTGACGGTCGGTTCGTGCAGTTGCACCGGTTGGAAACGACGGGCCAGGGCCGGGTCTTTTTCGAAGTACTTCTTGTACTCCGCCCATGTGGTGGCGGCGATGGTGCGCAACTCACCACGGGCCAGGGCTGGCTTGAGCAGGTTGGCCGCGTCGGAACCGCCGGCATTGCCGCCCGCGCCGATCAGGGTGTGAGCTTCGTCGATGAACAGGATGATCGGTTTCGGCGAGGCTTTGACTTCGTCGATCACGCCTTTGAGGCGACGTTCGAATTCACCTTTGACGCTGGCGCCCGCCTGCAACAGGCCCATGTCCAGCGACAGCAGTTCGACGCCTTTCAAGACTTGCGGCACTTCACCCGCCGCGATGCGCGAGGCCAGGCCCTCGACAATGGCGGTTTTACCGACGCCGGCTTCACCGACCACAATCGGGTTGTTTTTGCGGCGACGGGCGAGGATGTCGACCATCTGGCGGATCGCGCCATCGCGGCACAACACCGGGTCGAGTTTGCCGTCGCGGGCTTGTTGGGTCAGGTTGTGGGTGAAGCGCTGCAGCAGCGATTCGCCGGGCACAGCGGGTTTACCGGTGGCCGGTTGCTCTTTCTGTGACAGGGCGAATTCTTTCAGGCGCTCGATGTTCAGTTTGGACAGCAACGACTGGTAGCGGCTGCCGGCGTAGCGCATCGGGTTGCGCAACAGCGCGAGGATCAACGCGGCTTGCTCGACCTGGCTTTGGCCCAATTCAAGGTTGGCTACCAGCAACGCGTCTTGCAGCCACTGCACCAGTTCCGGGGCGAACACCGGGTTGCGCGACGCGCTGTGCTCGACCCGCGATTGCAACGCGGCGCTCAGCTCACCGGCATCGACTTCGGCGTCTTGCAGCGCGCGTGCGAGCAAGCCTTGCGGGCGCTCCAGCAAGCCCAGCAGCAAGTCTTCGACGAGGATCTTGCTGCCGCCACGGGCGACGCAGCGTTCGGCCGAACTTTCCAGGTCACGACGGGTTTCGGCATCCAGCGCCTGGATAAGTTGTTGCAGGTCTACGTTGATCATTGGTCATCTGTCCTTAATGAATTTTGCTGCCCAGGGTCACCACGCCGTCCGCTTTTTCGCGGCCGAGCCAACTGGTCCATCCCAGGCGACAGGCGTTCTGCTCACCGATGCGCAGTTCGCGGATTTCTTCCTGGCGCAGCACCAGGCGAATGTCGTAATCGAGCGGGTCACGCAGGGTGAACCGCACCAGCGCACAGAGCGGCTGGTAGCCGAAACCGATCGGCAGGAACTCGTGGAAGCGTTGCCAGTCGAGTTCGCGGATGTGGATGCGGAACTTGCCGCTGCGGTCGCGCACGTGTTCGCCCAGCACCAGGTCTTCGCCGAGCAGGCTGTTGGCGCGGCCCAAGCGATTGCGCTGCTCGTCGAGGATTTCGACGCGACGCTCGATGCACTGCTCGATAGTCAGTTCTGCATGTTTGAAGTAGTAACGCAGCACCGCTTCGATCAGCGCCGCCGAATGCGCGCGCAAGCTGAGCAAGCCGAGGTACGGCAGCAGGCGTTTCCAGTTCAGTTCCTGAGCCCTGCGGATCTCTTCACCGCCGAGGCCGATCAACGCAAACAGCTGCGACGAAAACGGGTCGAGGGCGCCGCTCTGGAAGCTTGCGCGGTAGCGGTATTTTTTCCAGATCGGCAGCATCAGCCGTTGCAGGCGATGGTGGAACAGGTCGAGGAAGTTGCGGGTCGGGTTGCCGTCTTCACTATCGCCCAGGGCCTGTTCGCCGTAGAACGCCGGGAGCGGCGAGCCGGAACCGACCAGGCCGATCAGGTTGAAACGCAGACGCGCGCGCATCTGCCCGTGCTCTTCGAAAAACTCCACGCGATCGACGTCACTGCCGGGGAAACCCAGGCTCGGATTGGCCTGGAATTCCAGCTGGTCGTACAGATCGTCTTCGCTCAGGTACGGGTGCGCCTCGCGCAGCCGGTCAACCACCAGCAGCACGGCCTGAAACAGCGAGTACTCGCGTATTACCCGGGTCAGCCCGCTTAAAGCAGGGGTTGCAGACCCATACGTGGTGTCCATTGGTACACCTCTCCCTGTGTGCTTTTTACCCGCAGCTCGTGGTACGAATTGAGACTGGCGTAAAGCGCGAAAAACTCGTTAAGAACCGAAGCGAAAACGAACAGGTCGCCCTCACCGATATACCCTTCCGGGTCGATGGTCAGCTCGGTGCGCAACCCGCGTACCGGCAACCCTCGGTGCAAGCGGTCGACGTGTTGGTGCTTGATCGACTTGAGCCCGCCCAGCAGACGCTTGCTGACTTTTTCAGCGTGTTGGTCGTAGTAGCGCGGCAGGTCGTAGGTTTCGAGAATCACCTTCAACGCATTGACGTCGGCCAGCGACAGGTAGTTAAGCGACATGTTGCTGATCAGCTTCCAGAGGAAGTCACGGTTCAGCGGCGGCGCATAACTGGGCGTGGCCGGGGTGATGTTGCGGAAACTGAGGAACTCCGGCGTCTCTTCGCAGGCCATGCAGATGTCGCCGAGCTTGAGCTTTTTGGGCAGATTCTGGTTGGTGCACATCAGCTCGATCGACAGGGTTTCGTGGGCTTCGGTGTGACGGATGCCGAAGCTCAGGTACGTGTCGAGGCCGTCGTGCAACGAGGACGAACGCTGGCGGATGCTGTAGTGCGGACGGCTGTTGGGCACGTCGAAACTCGGGTCGTGCTCGAACGATTCGAACGGCACGTACGCCTGATAACCGAGGCCACCTGGCTTCCAGCCGGTGACGGTTTCCACCGAAAACACACCGCAGTTTTGCAGGTCGTATTCGGCGGGCAGCAGCAGGTATTCGTCCTGCTTGCCGTCGAGGCGGATCGGCAACGCATCGTGCTTGAACAGGTTAACGATCGGCGTGCAGTAGAGCTTCACATTGTCCAGCGTCGGACGCAGGCGCTGGATGCCGCTCTTGCGAATATCGAAGCGCAATTCCAGGCCGCGCATCTGCTTGAGCGTGTCTTCCGGCAGAGCCTTGAGCAGGTCCAGGCCGTTGATATCGACGAACAGGAATTTGTCCTGGAAGGCGAAATATTCCTGCAGGTAGCGGTAGCCGCGGAAAGTGTTCAGCGGATACGGGATCAACGCCTCTTCTTCGGCAAAACCCACTGGCTGCACGCGGTCGCCGGGCATCTTGAATGCCATCGGCGTGCCGTTCACGCCGTTGATGGGCTTGCCGGCACCGTCCAACGGGATCAGCTCGATGCCTTCCAGGTTGCGCAACAGGCTCAGATAGAGCATCTGGCTGATGTAGCGCTCGCCGGCGAAGTGCAGACGCAGACGGCTCAGCTCCAGCTCACCGAGGTGACCGTCAGCGCTCATCTCCAGACGCAGGCTCAACAGCGAACCGTCGCCCTTCACTGAGTAATTCAGTGCAGCCAGGTCCAGCGGCAAGACTTCGGTCGGGTAGCAGGTGCGGAAACGGCAACGCACGTCATCGATTGGCATGCTCTCGACCGGTGTGTCGCGCTCGACCATCAACGCAGGACCGGAGCGTTTCAACGGATCGAACTGCAAAATGCTGAACGCCGGCAGCGGCCGCATGTAGTTGGGCCACAGCAGGTGCATCAGCGAGTGGCTGAGCTCCGGCAATTCGTCGTCGAGCTTCTGACGCAGGCGACCGGTCAGGAACGCAAAGCCTTCCAGCAACCGCTCCACGTCCGGATCCCGACCGGCCTGACCGAGGAAAGGCGCCAACGCCGGGCTACGCTCGGCGAAACGACGACCTAACTGGCGAAGTGCGGTGAGTTCGCTTTGGTAGTAGTGGTTAAAGGACACGGGGGGTTACCTGTTTGTCGTTTTTGCAAAATTTTTCAGAGCTGGAACATCCAACAACTGCGTGCGTCATGGGCAAAAAGAACGGTCATCGACAGTCCATGAACGCACGGCTTTTTCTTCGACCTTCTCAACCCGCGCCAAAGCCGTGCGCAGCGCTTGCCCATCAATGGTTTTGACGGCGCTGGCGCTTTTAATCGACAGGCTGTACTGGTCGCTTATCTGGCCCGACACGTCCTTGCCCGCCGACGTGTAGTTGGCGATGGAACGGCGCTCGTCGGGCCTCAACGTAAAGCTGCGGGGCTGATCGTCGTAGTTGGAGTCATGGGCCAGGGACAGCTCCAGCGGGACTCCGCAGGTGTTGAGCAGGTACACATCGTTGCGGTAGACCTGCTGCGCAGCGCAGGCCGTCAATGACACGAAGAAGGCAAAAAGACCGGTCCACTTAAACATCGAATTCATCCTTGGCAGCTTCATGGGCACACCGACGTATCGTTGATCGTCCACTCACGCTGAGTGCCGTCGCTGATCTTCTCCACGCCGCTCAGACGCTGTTTCAGCTGGGCGCCATCAATCACTTTGCTTCCAATGGCATCGGTGATTTTCAGCGAATAGTTGGCCGGGATTTGCTCGATCACGTCTTCGCCATAAGAGGCGAAGCTCGCGACCAGCGCCCGGGAGCCCGCTGCGGATGTCACGTTACGTTCCAGCGAATGCATGTTGGAGCTGTTGGAAATCTTCATTTCCAGAGGCTGGCCGCAGCGGTTTTCGACATACACGTGGTTGTTGTAAACCTGTTGTGTCGCGCAACTGGTCAGGGAAACGAAAAGCAGGCTGAAGCCGGCGAACTTAATCATCGAATTCGACCCTGGCCAGCCATAGCAGGCTTTTGACGTCTTGTTCAGAGGCTGCCGTACGGCTTTGCCGTTCGGAAGTTGTACTGGTGTAACTGCTGAAGTACTGCATGACGTCGAGCTCGCCCGCGCCTGGCGTCGGATGATCTGCCTTCGGGTTTTGCATCAGCGAGGATGAATCCTTGTGGGTCCACGAGTAGGTCGGAATCAGACCACCGCCATACTCGTTGAGAATCAAATGCCCGAACTCATGGGCAGACGTTTCCTTGAACTCTTCGGTGGCATAACTCGCCGCGTAGCCCGCGCCGATACCTTGTCGAGTGACGAATTGGTCATACGCATAACCGGCGTTGTGATACACCTTTCTGGCAATCGCCAGACTGGTAGAGCGTCCGAAGTCCTTGGACAACGAATCAATCAGCGGGAAGTTTCCAGCTTTGGGTGTGGCATTGATGTCAGCTTTGACCGTAACTTTGTAAGCACCCTTGCCAGTCGTGATCCCACTGGCAATACCACTGGCTCGTGAGCCATTACGCGACCAATAGAGCTCGATACCTTCCTTGGCCCAGCCCAGCAACGTGCTGAACGGCGTCGGCGCCAGGCCCGGGGTAGAGCCGCTGCTGCCGCCATCGGAAAAGCTCGGCCGCAACACGACATCAACCGTCTTCGCATTCCGATCAACCCGAACATCAACCCACTTCACTTCTTGCGCCGAGCACTCAAGCGTCAGATCGGTGACCTGTTGTTCGCCGCCCTGAGTCGCGGTCAGACGCACTTTAAGGTTCGGGCTTTTCAGAACACGGGTATCGAGAATGCCCGCCGTGTCGTAGCCATCCCACTGCCACGGATGCTCACCGCTCGGCAGGAACTGGGCAGTGTTGGGTTCGGTGTAGATCAGCTTTTCGCCGTCCAACACCTCCAGCTTCACGGTGTCGGCAGCGGCTTTGCGGTTGTCGATGAGGAAGTCGATCAGCTCACGATTTTTCGTGGCACCGCTTTTGATTTCATCGTAATCCGGGACCTCCAGCGGCGTCAGAACCGAATTGCCCCCGGACTTCAGCTTCAGCCGGTAATCGAGTTTCTTTTCATCGGCACTGGCCTCTGGAATCAGCGCCGCGACCACAGCACCCAGCGCGGTCGCGATAATCCCGGAGAACGGTGCCGGCGAATGCGAGTTACCGATAATCACGGTCCCGGAACCCGCCGTCACCTTGTTGCCATGAGTCCCAACGGAATCCACAGTCGCCGCCGCTTTGCCGTTGATCAAAACCGTCGTCGCCAACCCACCCGACATCGCACCACCACACGCCGAGGCATCGCCTTGGCGGGCGGCCGCGAGGCCGTCGAAGAATACGTCGCCGGAACCGGCGGCGATCGGGTTGGTGCCGTGACCGGGGAGCGGGCAAGCGGTAGGGTCGGTGACACGTGCTGCGGGTTTGCCGGACATACGAATCTCCTTAGTTGACCTTCACTTGACCGCTGCCATCCAGGCGCGCGGCGAAACTGACCTGACGCTTGAAACCATCAACTTCCAGCAAGCCTTCGATGCTGAAGGACAGGCGAAGCTGATCGTGATCACGCGGCAGGGAAATGACACGCACATTGCTCAGGCGTGGCTCGTAGGCTTCGATGAAATTTTCGATGGCCAGACGGGCCTGACTCAGGGAGTCGTGCAGGCTCAGACGCATGTCATTGAGATCGGGTAACCCGTAATCGGACAGCGTTTGCACGCTGCCCGCACGGGTGCTGAGCATCTTGGCCAGATGGGCAGCCACGGACGCCATGGCGGAGACCTCGCGGCTCCAGCCGACGCGTTTGTCCGCGTCGCCACCCAGGCGTTCGAAAAGGCTGCCGTATCCAGTCATGAATTAGCTCCGCTTACTCTTTGTCCAGCTTGCCAACCAGCGACAGGGTGAAATCGGCCCCCATGTACTTGAAGTGCGGGCGCACGTTCAGGCTGACGCGGTACCAGCCAGGCTCGCCTTCAACATCGCTGACGATGATCTGGGCAGCGCGCAGTGGACGACGGCCACGCACTTCGGCGCTTGGGTTTTCCTGGTCGGCCACGTACTGGCGGATCCACTTGTTGAGTTCCAGCTCGAGGTCGGTACGTTCTTTCCACGAACCGAGTTGCTCGCGCTGCAGCACTTTCAAGTAGTGAGCCAGGCGGTTGACGATCATCATGTACGGCAGTTGGGTGCCGAGCTTGTAGTTCAGCTCTGCTGCCTTGCCTTCTGCGCTGATGCCGAAGAACTTCGGCTTCTGCACTGAGCTTGCGGAGAAGAACGCCGCGTTGTCGGAGCCTTTGCGCATGGTCAGGGAGATGAAGCCTTCCTCGGCCAGTTCGTATTCACGACGGTCGCTAACCAGAACCTCGGTAGGAATCTTGGTTTCGATTTCGCCCATGCTTTCGAAATGGTGCAACGGCAGGTCTTCAACCGCGCCACCGCTCTGCGGGCCGATGATGTTCGGGCACCAGCGGAATTTGGCGAAGCTGTCAGTCAGCTTGGTGCCGAACGCGTAGGCGGTGTTGCCCCACAGGTAATGCTCGTGGCTGTTGGCGACGGTTTCTTTGTACACGAACGATTTGACCGGGTTTTCTTCCGGGTCGTACGGGTTACGCAGCAGGAAACGCGGCACGGTCAGGCCAACATAACGGGAGTCTTCCGACTCGCGGAAGCTCTGCCATTTGGCGAATTGCGGGCCTTCGAAGTGATCTTTCAGATCCTTCAGGTCCGGCAGACCGGTGAAGCTTTCCAGGCCGAAGAATTTCGGGCCGGCCGCGGCGATGAACGGCGCGTGGGACATGCAGGCAACGCTGGACACGTACTGCATCAGTTTCACGTCCGGCGAGCTTGGGGACATGAAGTAGTTGGCGATGATCGCGCCAACCGGCTGACCACCGAACTGACCGTATTCAGCGGTGTAGATGTGCTTGTACAGGCCAGACTGCATCACTTCCGGCGAATCTTCGAAATCGTCCAGCAGGTCGTCTTTGGAGACGTTGAGGATTTCAATCTTGATGTTTTCGCGGAAGTTGGTGCGGTCAACCAGCAACTGCAGGCCACGCCACGACGATTCCAGGGACTGGAAGGACGGGTGGTGCAGGATTTCGTCCATCTGGCGGCTGAGCTTGGCATCGATCTCGGCGATCATGCGGTCAACCATGGCCTTCTTGACTGGCTCACCGTTGTTCTGCGGCTTGAGCAGCTCTTCGATGAAGGCCGACACACCGCGCTTGGCGATGTCGTAGGCTTCGTCGTCCGGCGTCAGGCGGGTTTCGGCGATGATGCTGTCGAGAATGCTGTATTCGCCGTTCTCTTTGCTCTTTTGCTGTGCTGCGCTAGTGCTCATTGTGTTGGCTTCCTTGGCTGATGGAGACTCAGGCGTCCTGGGCTGCGGCATTCAAGCCCAGCTCACCCAATACGCGACCGCGGGATTCGTCGTCGGCGAGAACGCCTTCGATGGCTTTGCGGAACGCAGGCGCGTTACCCAGCGGGCCTTTGAGGGCCACCAGCGCGTCGCGCAGTTCCATCAGTTTTTTCAGCTCAGGCACTTGCTCGACCAGGCTGGCCGGGTTGAAGTCCTTCATCGAGTTGACACGCAGTTGCACGCCCAGCTCTTCAGTGCTGCCCTCTTCCTGAAGACGGTTCGGCACGTTCAATGTCAGGGTCAGCTCTTGCTTGGCCAGCACTTCGTCGAAGGTCATCTTGTCGATGCTGATCGGCTTGCGATCTTCGACTTTACGTTCGTCCTTGCGGTGGGTGTAGTCACCGATTGCCAGTAGTTTCAACGGCAGTTCAATCTCTTCCTGAGCACCACCGGTGGCAGGTTTGAAAGTGACGTTGATGCGTTCCTTGGGGGCTACCGAGCCTTCTTTGGCCATGGCTATTCTCCTTGCGGTTGTGGCCCTGGGGCCTATTCGAGTACCACTTCGAGATCGAGGTGGCACAGCCTGCGATAAATCTCTTCCTTGCGTTCACGTACGGCATGGTTCTGCGGCAACAACTCGCAGCAGCTATGCAGTAAATGCAGCACTTCCAGCGCAAGATCGGGCTCCCAGGCGTTCAGGCCTGAGTCCTGTAATGTTTGGTCCAGTGTTTCGAGTTGGGTCCTGGCCAGTTCGTATTTCTTGGCCATGAAGCACAGCCGCGCGAGGGCGAACTGCCAGAAGAACCGGGCGCGTCCGCCTTGGGCGCTTTGCAGGCCTTGCTTGAGGATCTGCACGGCGGCCTTGAGGCCGTCCTTGCGCAGGATCGGCAAGACTTCTTCCAGGGCCACTTCCCAGGCTGGCTGGGTGTCGGCGACTTCGACCTTGCGCGGCGCACTGGCGCTTTGCAGGTGCGGCATGACGTGGGCGCTGACCCAGGCGCGGGTGGCCGGATCGGCAAACGGGGCGCCGTCATGGAATCGCAATTCGATGATGCCGGGCAGGCGTTGAATCAAAAGCGCGAAGTGGATTTCCACTTCGCGCATAGCCATCTCGGCGTTGAGCCCCTGGAGGCACTCCCAAACCATTCGCTGGCCATCGAACCAGAACGGCGCCTTCGCCAGGCTCGCCTCCAGTTCCACCAGCAGGTCAGCGTACTTGGCCTGGTCGTAACGGTCCTGGTAGGCCTTGAGCTTGTCGGCCGGCAAGCCGCGCAGAACGGTGATTTGCTCGGCGTTGCGCTCGGGCACCGCGTCGATGGGCAACCACAACAGTGTGCGATTGAGGCGCAAGGCGCGCAGGTCCGTGGCTTTCTGCTTGAGCCACCAGGCACACAACGGCCGCGCGCTTTCCTGCTGGGCACGCAGGGCCTTGTGGGCTTCTTTTTCGTTATCAATCGGCGCGCCGGGGGTGAACAGCTGCGTGGCGGCCTGTTTGACCTGGGCCACCGCGGCACCCACTACACCCGGTTCGGGCTGGTTGTCGGCGGCGCGCTGAACCATGTTTTTCAAGCGGCGGGAGATCGGCAGCAGCAACGGCGCATCGTCGCCCAAGTGCTCGGTGCAAGCGGCATCGAGGCCTTCAAGGTGTTCGACCAGCCGCCGGAACATCGGCAACTGCTCTTTGATCGCGACGTTTTCAGTCAGCACCTGCTCAAGACGCGGCACCAACCAACTGATGGCAGCGGAGCGGGTGCGGGCCTTGTTGGGATGAAGCTCGGCCCAGTGGCTTTCGCACAGGTGGTGCAAAAGTCCGAGGCCGGCCAGCAGCCCTTGAAAGGATTCGCGCTGGTACAGGGCCCAGGTCAGCCAGGCGCCAACCCGCAAGTCCTTGGACTGGGTGCGCAGCAGGCTTTCACTGTTTTCACGGATTTTCAGCCAGTCGATCTGACCGCTTTCGTGCATGGACGAGGCTTTGGCCAGCTCGCTTTCCAATGCCTCATATTCGCTCGAAAAGCGAACATCCTCGCCCGCGAAATTCTCTTTGGAAACAGAGGCTTTTGCGAGGTCGAGGTAATGAGCAGAAAGTTTGCTTGAGTAGGACATCCATGGCCTTTAATTAGGATTACAGTCATACGTCTATTGGATTTCCAACGACGCGGGACAGAATCAAAGAGCTGCGATGAGTCTCATCCAATTGAGTTCGTGCTCTTTCAAGTGCGCGCATCGTAATCACAATGATGGCCACTAGCAAGCATCTGATTAAACAACAAGACGAAGTGTGTTTTTATCTCGTAGGAGATGTCCCTATATGTAGCAGGGGAATCCCTGAGATTGGTTTAATTGTTCATCGTGCGACCAGCTGGCCTGAAACCACTGAGATAGAGGCTTCAGCCCCTCAACCTTAATAAACGCCGTATTCATTGCCGATTCGCCCCCTGAGACAGGCGCGAATCATGCCAAAAATACAAAATGATGAATGTAGGAGCATTCCGAAATGTTACCGATATCTATGAATTAGACGATGAGTGACAACCGTCAATAAGAAAAGTGCCATCATTTTGATAGCACTTTATATTTCAAGCAAAGTTCCAAAATGGAACTTCCGGTATCGCGGGAATTTCATACCAAATTTCAAGACCCCTCCTACATCAATACTTTGGATGCCTTGTTAGCGTGCACGGCATTTTTGGCGACCTGTTCGGGCCAGGCACGACTCGGGCATCGCGATTTTTTCTCTCTCAGCTTAAGGACGAGCTAAAAAAGCAAAAGGACAAGCGCATGTTCGCACCGGCTAATGCCCCTCAATTCACCCTCGTAATCCCGACGGTTCGCAACGACTTTAAGGTGCTGGCCTTTAAAGGCACTGAAACCATCAGCGCGCTGTACTCAATCAGCGTCGATCTGGTCAGCGAGTACCCGGATATCGATCTGGAAAGCCTGCTTGACCAACCTGCCTATTTGCAATTCGGACTTAACGGCGAAGGTATTCACGGTCACATCGTAAGCGTGTCCGCGGGTGATGCTGGTAAACGCCTGACCCGCTATCGCGTAAACCTTGTCCCGGCGCTGCATTACCTGCAGTTCAGCCAGGATCAGCGAATTTTCCAGGGTCAGACGGTGCCGCAAATCATCGCTCAGGTCTTCAAGGGGCACGGCATTCTGGCCGATGCGTTTGCCTTCCACGTCAAAGCAAGCCCCCCGCGCGAATACTGCACTCAATACCGGGAAAATGATTTGGAGTTCGTCCAGCGGCTCTGCGCCGAGGAAGGCATTACGTGGCATCACCAGCATTCCTTGCAAGGCCATGTGCTGGTGTTCACCGATGACCAGACATTCTTCCCAAAACTGGGCGAAACGCCGTATCAGCAAGACTCCGGCATGGTGGCGGAGCATCCGGTCGTCAGCCAGTTTTCCATGGGTTTCAAAACCCGCCCCAGCGTGGTAACCCGCCGTGACTACGACCTGAAACGCCCGAATGCGTTGTTGGAAAGTCGCTTTACTGCTGAGTTCGACCCCAAGCTGGAAGACTATAGCTACCCGCTACCATTGGAGAGCGAAAAGCGCGGTAAACAACTGGCCCGGCAGGCACTGGAACGGCATCGGGTCGATTATCAGTTGACGGAAGGCAAAAGCGACCAGCCCACGCTGCGCAGCGGCCACTTTTTCGACCTGACGAATTGCCCACACGAAACGCACAACGATCTATGGCTGCTGTTAAGCGTGACCCACTCTGGAAAGCAACCTTCGGTGCTCGAAGAGTCAGTCACCAACGCGACCGAACCTGAGGACGGCTTTTCCCAAGGCTACCGCAACAGCTTCAGTGCGATTCCCTGGGATGTGTTTCATCGGCCACCGATGCCTGCACCAAGACCCATGCTGAACTGCCAGACCGCCCGCGTCACCGGACCTGTCGGTGAAGAGATCTATTGCGATGAATACGGTCGCGTCAAAGTCAAATTTCACTGGGACCGGTCTGAACGCAACACTGAAAACAGCAGTTGCTGGCTGCGGGTAGCGTCCGGCTGGGCGGGGGACAACTTTGGCACAGTGATCATTCCGCGTATCGGGATGGAAGTCCTCGTCACCTACCTCGAAGGCAATCCCGATAATCCATTGATCACCGGCTGCCTGATCAACAAGGTCACGCCGCCGGCCTACCCATTGCCCGAAAACAAAACCAAAACCGTACTTCGTACCCACAGCTCCCCCACTACGGGTGGCTACAACGAATTGTCGATGGACGATCGCGCTGGCGATGAGTTGGTCCACCTGCGTGCTCAGCGGGATATGGAGCAGAAGGTTGGAAACGACAGCCGGATTGAGGTGGGTAATGAGAGTCGAGTCACCATCAAGGGCGACCGTATTACGGTGCTCGGATCTGAAGAGCACCTCACTATCACGTCGGATCGAAAAATCCAGGTCAGCGGCAACGACTACCTGCATGTCTCTGGCGACAGCCACACGAGAACTGATGAAACGCTGGTTATAGAAGCCGGTGAGCACGTGCACATCAAGGCAGGCGCGCACCTCGTAATTGATGCGGGTGAGAGTATTTCTGTGAAGGTCGGCGGTCAGCACATCGTGATGAACGCCGACGGTATTTTCAGTAGTAGCGCGATTGAGATCGGTGGCTCTCCCAAGCCGGGTGCGGCCGCACATACATTGCTTCAGGGGGCTGCGGCGGGCTTGTTGGTATCCGTCGCGCCTGAGCCATCAGAAGAAAATGAATCGGATGAGCTGGAGGAAGAGGAGGAAGAAGTCGAAGAGGAAGGGATTACTTTGCGGATTGGCGTGTTTTTTGATGGCACCGGGAATAACCGATCCAACAGTGAAATGGTTACCGGGTGTTATGCGCGGGATGTGAATCTGCTGGAGGAGGCTGAGGATATTCGACAGTTTTGTCAGGCACATGGGTATGACGTTCAGGGGAACACGCCGGACAGCAGTTATGGGAATGACACGAGTAATGTGGCGAAGCTGCATGACTTGTATGGCGATGACAGTAAGCGGTTATTGGCTATTGAAGAAACCATTGGGTACATCCCAATTTATCTGGATGGAATTGGCACCAGCAGTGGTGAAGAAGATTCACCTTTTTCATTGGCAACCGGCGTAGGTGCACACGGTGTATTAGCACGGGTTGCGCAGAGTCCAGCGCGTATTCTCGAAAGGGTTGAGCGGTTCAAGCGATCTAATCCTGATCGAAAGGTTGAACGTGTCGAGTTCGATATCTTCGGTTTCAGTCGCGGTGCCGCCGCTGCGCGGCATTTTGCCAATGAAGTCCAGAAAGGAGAGAAGAGTCCATTGGCAGCGCTGCTTCCAGGCAATGCGACGTTGTTTACCGAGGACTTTTCCTGGCGCACCAACACCGATGTCTCCATCAACTTTATCGGCATTTTCGACACCGCTGCCGCAATAGGCAGCATGGCTGACGGTGACTTTAGCGTCCACGACGCCAACAACCCCGGTGTTAACTTGTATCTGGCGCCCGATGTGGCAAAAAAGGTCGTGCATTTGGTGGCGCGGGATGAGCGTCGCCATAACTTCTCACTCAATAGCGCCGGCGCTGCTGATATCAAGCTGCCCGGCGTCCACTCCGACTTGGGTGGAGGTTATATACCAAATTTCATTGAACGAGTTCTGCTTAGCAAGCCGCGCTGCAGCCGCGATATGGAACTTCACGTGCCTTCCACAGCGTCAACCGCCTATCGTTGGGCTGAGCAAGAGCTAGGCCGCCTTCAGGATCAACTCAATCTGTATGGGCTAACACTGGAGGTGAAAACCTGGGCGGTGGAGATGACTGGCAACGCAAAAGGCGACAGATCCAAATCGAAAAATGCTTATGCCGCGGTCCACAGCGAGCGGACTGTCCGCAACGATCTGGCGTTGGTTTACCTGCGAATCATGCGCGAGTTGGGGGCCAGGCACGACGTCCCGTTCAAGGTTATTGACGAAGAGGATCAAACGTACGCATTACCGACAGAGCTGAAACCGATTGCCCAAAAACTGATGGCTTATGCGTTAGGTGACACTCGCCGCACGAGCCTGAGCCTCGACGAAGAGGAGCTGCTTTACCGCCGTTATATCCATCTGTCTGCGAACTGGAATGCTGCCAAAGGCTGGAACAATAGCGATCTGAACGTCGTGTTTATTAATCGACCTGCCGAAAACTATAAACGCGTGGTGCATCCCAATGCATAGGTGCTCACCCTTGCTTAAGTCCGGCTTTGCACTGCTTTTTGTGTTGTTGGGAGGATGTGCCTCTGTCGAGAGCAGATCACTACCTTATGACGCGTGGAGCCTTGATTTTTTTTCGCCTGACTATATGGAAGTCTGGATCGAAACGGCCAGTGTCGTTGATATCAATGAGCGCGTGTTCCTTCGCGCGGGCAGCGGTATACCGGCTATGGGGTATCCACGCGCAATGAGCAAAGGCGTACCGTCCGAGTTCAGAGGCAAACCAGCTGGATGGCGAGAAGATCCTGCAGGAAAAGGCCGGTATGTCACCGGGGCTGACCTGCCTCGTTTGGTCTATGTACGTTGGCAGTCCATGGCAGAACCGCAGACCTACGGGGCCTACATCGAGATCCCTGAATCTGCGCGGGACACCATGCTCAAGGGTGAAACAGCTTATTGCGGTGCGGTAGGCAAATGGAAAACCGATTACCGAAAGTTTTTGACTATCGGCCTGGCGCCAGGAGGAATCGCCAAGGTGTGGTTGGGAGGGCCTTGTCTTAAATCGACCGAAGTCACCCGAGTCCAAGGCACGATCCATCCCAAAGGCCCCTACGGGGGCACATCCAACGGGAAACACCGCCCGCTTTCAGAAGAATCAAAAGCCTACATCGACAAATTCGGCATCCCGTTCGAAAGCTGGTAAGGAGAGAGAATCAAATGGATTTAAGAACAATATTTTTCGCAGCGCTTGTGTGGCTGCCTTTTGCAAACGCCGCAGAGTCCCGCCCAATAGAGGGGGATTATTATTTGTACGGGGCCATGGAAATGGCCGCTAGGCTGGTTCTTCAAAAGGACGGATCTTTTGCAGCAGCTGCTGCGTACGGGAGTGCCAACGGTGCTGCGAAGGGAACGTGGAGTATCGAGAGTAATACGCTGACGCTAACAAGTGAAGCTGACCCTCATGCAGCTAAAAAACTGGCTTTCGAAATGCCCAGAACAAGGAACCTGGCTGAATTGGAGGAGAGTTATCGAATCCAGCACGGCAATTACGACGAGATCGATAACGACACGGCTAACTTCGCACAGACTCACTACATTTTGCAGATGCAATACGACCAGCGCCCAAAACCTCCGGCCATCGATCCTGTGTACCTTTATTTTGAGTTTTCCGCAGGCCCCGGGAGCCAGCAGTTATTGAAGTCAAATGAAACAACGGACCTCTGGCTGCCTTACGACCCACAAAGAACGCTGACAAAAATAGGCTTTGGGACCTCCCGTGATTCCGGCCCGACTCAATGGATTGACGTTTCGCCGGATAGCCGCTGGTTCGGTATCGGCTGGAAAAAAGAGAAAAGCCAGCCTATCGCGTTCACCCCGCGTAAAGAAAAGGGACTGGCCGAAATTCAACGTGATCTGAACGATGATGAGCAAAGTCGAATTCTGAAGAATTACCTCATCACGGTTTATCACTTCGATCCAATCAGCACGCCCGCCATAACGCCTGTCGATGTGTACTGGAGATTTGACGATGGCTCTACCAAGCAACAGGTCTGGGCGGATTCGAAGCAAGAGAGATTATCCCTGCCCTACTCTCCCACGAGGACCTTGGAGAAGATCGGCCTGCACACTCAAGGCTCAAAGGACGAAATCGAGTGGATTCCTACCCTGCCTGATATGAGATGGATGCGTGTGGATTGGAAGGATTACGCCGTACCCGCCAATGGTGAGTTGTCTCTTCTGTTTCAGGACCTGCGACTCGCCATCGAGCCTGACTGCCTCGCGGTAGATTTTGGCAACGGCAAGGCATGCTTTCGCCGTCGTTAACATGCTCGGTCTGGTGAGGATTTTCAGGAAGCTCAGGTGTTGCTTCTCCACGGCTTAAACATCGCTCGACAACGACCCGTTTAAAACGCCTCAAGGTTACTTCCTGCAAGCTACAACACCTTGCGCCGTTGCCTACGGCTACGCCAGAATCCGCCGGCTTGTGCGCCTTGGGCGCGGTCGGTAACTTGGTTCCTGTCACTGCCCATCAGTGATCGGGTTTAGTCGCTCGCTGGTAATTGAAGATGCACAAGCTTCTGTCAGACAGGTATTTCCTACCTGCATTTGATGGTGGCTGTGCGTAGGGCACCTTCGGGTGCGCCGGCTTCTTCAATTCCCCGGTCCGACTAACCTGCGCACAGCTGCCACCCCTTCGTTTAGTCGGCGAAGTGTTGTCAGCATCATTCAAGGAATTGAAGATCATGTTCAAGGTCACACCCAACCCACCCGACACCGATCCAGTCTCCCCCTACGAAAGCCCCGATTCAAACAAACTCAACGAAGCCGCCGAGCGCGCCCTCAATCACCACTTTCCACCAGCCGAACCGAAACCACCCAAACGCAACGGCCAGCTCTTCAGCGTCTGCCCGGGCATCAACCCTGAAACCCTTCTCGCCAATGCCTCGGAAGATTTGCTGTCCATCAGCGCCATCGCCGCCAACCTCGCCGACGATGTGGACGGCTCACGCCGCTCCGTAGCCCTGGCGCTCAGCCGTATGGCTGACGGGGTGCATTTGTTGGTGGAGCGAATGCTGGATCATCTGGATGAGCCGGAGATGGCGGCGATTCTCGCCAGGCAACACAGCCGAGTCAGTTGATCGACCAAGAAAAAAAGTACTCCGCCCCCCATAAAAAAAAGGTTCTTCCCCGGAAAACCGTGAAGAACCTTTTTATGGGTGCGCCAGGCATGGCGAGTAACGCCGTGACTGGCGCCGTTTGGCTCACTGTGGTGGTGAGTTGGAGGTAGAAGCCCTTTACACACCCGGCAAGAGGAGGTGTTCGCCAGAGGCAAGGGTGTCGCGGGTGACTGCGAATCTGAAGGAAACGCGAGGCAAAATGCTGGCCTGACGAACAGGAGGCGGTAGCGCAGGGAAGATATTCGTTACTGGCTGCATCCTTGCAACCAGCAACGAAGGGCTGTTACTTCACATTGTTCAATGGGGCTTGCGAGCAACGTCGCAGTGAATCAGGCGGGATATCTCGATCATATCCACAACGGTTTTTTCGTCGACCTCAAACCCGCAGCCTGAAAGCCCTGTATCGCTATTACTTGAGCGTGACGTCGAGCATCGGCGGGATATAACCGTAGTCGTACTCGGCCACCACGAACGTCTGCTGCCCTTTTATCTTCATGCCCACCGTCGGCGCCTCAGTGCCGCCGATACGAATCTGCGTGCCGGTTTCGTCGGTCGGTACGCTGTCGATAAAGGAGGTCACCAGGCCGTTGGGCATCACATAGTGCGAGTAGGTCTGGAACGGCTGAGAAGACGGGTTGCCCAGCACCAGGCCGGAACCGTTCAACGGCACGTAAGGGCCGAACAGCGAATCCGCGACAAAACCGTACACCCCGTCCGGCCCGGTCACACCATCGGCATAGGTGAACGTATGGCTGATGGTGAACAGGTAGTACTTGCCGTCCTGGAACACGAAGTGCGGGCGTTCGGTCTGGTCGTTGACCCCCACAGCGGTCAGCAGCGGCGGTAGCATTTCCCAGTCGTCACCGTCCGCGTCACGGGCCACCGCGATGCCGACACAGGCGGTCTGGAAGCGCGAGTTGCCGACGTTTTCATAACCCGGCGGTACATCGCCGATTTCCGCTTCACCCACCTTGTGCGAGCCGCGCTCGCCGGCCACGTTGCCTTCGAACAGCATGTACAGCTTGCCGTCCTTCGGGTCGCGGAATGGCCATGGATCACGGAAGCCCCAGAAGGAATTCTGTGCTTCGGTCTGGTACATCTTGCCGTCGGCCTCGAACAGCGGCTTGACCTTCTCGAAGCCGACCATGCTGACGCCATGTTCGGTGGTCACCACCCGGCCCCGCACCTTGACGATGGTCGCGCCCGGGGTGACGGCGGTGTAATACAGGTCCACCTCACCCTGGTCATTCAACAGGATCGGCGAACCGGCCCATTCGCGAACGGTCGGCGAAACCCCTTCAGCCATCACACGGCCGCCGAGTTTCCAGTCCTTGCCGGTACGAGAAAACCAGTAGTACATCTTTGCCCGACCGTGGCGATCGTTCCAGTCGCGGGTGATGTTGTAGTTGCCGTTCTCGTCGATGTACTCCGGGTCGTTTGGATGACGATCGGCAGTCAGGGTGAAGATCACCGACCAGCCATCGACGGACGTCACGTTACCATCCAAGTCGCGCAGCGGCATGGTGTCCCAGATGAACACTTCGTTGCTCAATACCGGGAAATCCGCGCTAACCAGCGGTTGGGTGGTGGTGGGATCGTCCGCGCGGACTTTCAGCGCATCAGCGCGGGTCCAGAGGCTGGATTGATGGGGCGTTTTGCCGAATTTTTCAGTGTTGCTTTTCATAGGGTAATGCCTCGTCCATGAATGGATTAAATATTGATCAAAAAATACTGTATGTGCATACAGTGACTTAACCTTAAGAGACTCAATCTTATGGGTCAAGAAAAAAATGCATTTGTGCATAATTAAATGTTTTTCTGAAGCTGATACGTTTCAGCTTGCGATTTTTATAGAAGTTTTTTCTGAGCCAGATCGACGACGTTGCCTGCAAAACAGGTGCGTTTAACCGCTGGTCGGTCGAGGGTATGCGTAGCGGATGCAACGGGCGGAAGCAGGGACTGGGCGGATCGGTCAACTGAGTCAGCGCATCCTGCGCAAAGCCCAACAAGGCCGTGAAGAACCAAAAAAAAATGGGCACCCAACCCAGTTGGCGTGCCCATTTTTTATCCCGCTCCCGCGCTACGCGGGAAGTCGGTGCGTGTTACGGATTAACGCTGTCTTTCAACGATTTGCCTGGCTTGAACGCAACCGTGTTGCTGGCCTTGATTTTGACGGGCTCACCGGTTTGCGGGTTTTTGCCGGTGCGGGCACCGCGGTGGCGTTGCAGGAAGGTACCGAAGCCCACCAGCGTGACGCTGTCCTTGCGGTGCAGAGCGCCGGTGATTTCTTCGAGAACGGCGTTGAGAACGCGGTTGGCCTGCTCTTTGGTGAGGTCTGCTTTTTCAGCAATTGCAGCGGCGAGTTCTGGTTTACGCATTAGTGAAGCCCCTTTGACGGTTTTTTGTTGTTATGTCCGTGCTGTTCTCGTTGGAACAGCGCCCAAAGCGCCGCAGATGCTCTACTCTGCGGCAGACGGGAGTGAGGATGGCACGCAGTGAAGAGCCGCGCCAGTCTCGACGCGACCTTTGTAGGGGCAAAAGAGGGGTGATTCCGACAGAACGACCGGTATTTACGCCAGCAGTGCCGGAAGCTCTTTGTTCAGGGCCAGTTTTTCCATCACCGCCGCGCCTGTCAGGGCATAGCCCAGCAATTTGCCGCTGGCATCGCGGCACAATACCTTGATGTCCGCGCCCTGCCCTTCGACTGTCCAGACGCCCTCCAAACCCCGTGGTGGCGGCGAAACCACCAATGGGCAGACCGGCGTTTTAACGGTGATGGGCATCGGGCCATAGCTCACCGCCGTCGGGTTTCCGGCGAGGGTCTGAGCCAGCGCTCTCGCACAGCTCATGAGGGGCATCACGTACAACAGATTCAGCCCATCGACTTCGGCGCAGTCGCCCAGGGCATAGATATTGGCGTGGGAGGTTTTCAGGTGGCGATCGACCACCACGCCGCGATTGACCTGCACACCGGCCGCAGCCGCCAGGTCGATGCGCGGACGCAGACCAATGGCCGACACCACCACATCGCAAGGGATCACCTGGCCATCGGACAGATGCGCTTCCAGTCCATCTTCAACGCGCTGCAAGCGGTTGAGCACCGGCCCGAGGTGGAAGCGTGCGCCCAGGCTTTCCAGCCCGGCCTGGACCGCAGCGGCCGCCGCCGGGTGCAACAGGGTCGGCATGACTTGCTCGCACGGTGCAACCAGTTGCACCTCGTAGCCGCCAAGAATCAGGTCGTTGGCGAATTCGCAACCAATCAGGCCGGCGCCGAGCAGCAACACCCGACGTTTGCCGGCCGCCGCGGCGCGAAAGCGTGCGTAGTCTTCCAGGTCGTTGATCGGAAAGACTGCGTCAGCCGCATCGCCTTCGATCGGCACTCGCACGGTTTCAGCGCCCCAAGCGAGGATCAGGTCACGGTAAAACACCGCTTCCTCACCGATCCACAAGCGCTTGTGGCCAGGATCAATGCCGCTGATGCGCGTGTGTGTGCGCACTTCGGCCTTCAACTGCTCGGCCATGGTGCCGGGTTCGGCCATGCTCAGGCCGTCAGCGTCTTTGTTTTTGCCGAAGCCGGTGGAGAGCATCGGCTTGGAGTAGGAGCGTCCGTCATCGGCAGTAATCAACAGCAGCGGGGTTTCGCCATCGAGTTTGCGAAACTCCCGGGCCAGGTTGTAGCCAGCCAGCCCGGTGCCGACGATCACGACAGGTGCGTTCATTCCTTACTCCTCTAAAAGTCTTAGTTGATTTCGATCATTTCGAAATCCATTTTGCCTACGCCGCAGTCCGGGCACAGCCAGTCTTCCGGCACGTCTTGCCACAGGGTGCCCGGCGCAATGCCGTCATCCGGCCAGCCGTCGGCTTCGTTGTAAATCAGGCCGCAGACCACACATTGCCACTTTTTCATTCACGTACATCCTCAGGATTCAGGCTTTTGCCGGCACGAACGGTCGATGGTTGGAGCGCTGCCGTCCGGCTCAGCGCGTTTTGTACTGATCGGGCCCGGCAGATGCAAGCCTGTTCGACGCAATGGCCGGCCGGATCAATCAAAATCGCAGGCTGACATGGTAAGCTCGCCGCCTCATTTGCTGCCAATAATGACTCACTGTGCCGCACTCAAAATCCCCCGCCGTGACCCCGCTTTGGCTCCCTCGAAGCCAACTGACGCCCCTCCCCGACACGTCTACGCTCGACTGGTTGTTCGATGAAGGCTCTTTGACCCGACGGCTGATCCGTCTGTCGAATGACGGTTTCAGCGTCACGCCACTCTTCGAAGGCTGGCAATCACTGCGCGCCGACGAATGTGCCGCGCTGGACCTGGCCGAAGGCAGCGAGGGCTGGATTCGCGAGGTGTATCTGCGTGGCCACGGCGAAGCCTGGGTGTTTGCCCGCAGCGTGGCGGCGCGCAGTGCATTGCAGGGCGATGGTCTGCACATGGACGAATTGGGCAGCCGCTCCCTGGGCGAATTGCTGTTTTGCGATCAGGCATTTCAACGGCGCGTCATTGAGGTTTGTCATTACCCTCAGGCGTGGCTGCCGATGGAGTGCCGCGCACCTGAACTGTGGGGCCGCCGTTCGCGTTTCGACCGCGGCGCCTTGAGCGTGCTGGTGGCCGAAATTTTCTTGCCGACCTTATGGAACGCTACCCGCGCCCATCCGGAGAACTGCTGATGTACCAGAGCCTGCTCAAGTCCCTGAATCGCTTGAATCCACGGGCCTGGGATTTCATTCAGCTGACCCGCATGGACAAACCGATCGGCATTTACCTGCTGCTGTGGCCGACGCTGTGGGCGCTGTGGATTGCTGGTAAAGGTTCGCCGTCGCTGGCCAACATCGTGATTTTCGTCCTGGGCGTGGTGCTGACCCGCGCCGGCGGTTGCGTGATCAATGACTGGGCGGATCGCAAGGTCGACGGCTACGTCAAGCGCACCGAACAGCGGCCCTTGGTGAGCGGCAAGATCAGTTCCAAAGAAGCACTGGTGTTCTTTGCGCTGCTGATGGGCGTGAGTTTCCTGCTGGTGTTGTGCACCAATGCGGCAACGGTCTGGCTGTCGTTCGGCGGTTTGGCACTGGCCTTCACTTACCCGTTCATGAAGCGCTACACCTATTACCCGCAAGTGGTGCTGGGCGCGGCGTTCTCCTGGGGGATGCCGATGGCATTCACTGCCCAAACCGGTGAATTGCCGGCGGCGGCGTGGTTGCTGTGGATCGCCAACCTGCTGTGGACGGTGGGCTACGACACTTATTACGCCATGACCGACCGCGACGACGATTTGAAGATCGGCGTGAAATCCACGGCCATTCTGTTTGGCGAAGCAGACCGGGTGATCATTCTGACGCTGCAAGGGATGGCGCTGGGTTGCCTGCTGCTGGCCGGGTCGAAATTCGAACTCGGTGGCTGGTTCCACTTGGGATTGCTGGCGGCGGCGGGCTGTTTTGCGTGGGAGTTCTGGTACACCCGTGGCAAGGACCGGATGCGTTGCTTCAAGGCGTTTCTGCACAACCATTGGGCCGGGTTGGCGATTTTTGTCGGGATCGTGCTGGATTACGCGCTGCATTGACCGTTGGAAAAGATCGCAGTCTGCGCCAGCTCCAACAGGGGGATGGAGCGACCGCAGGCTGCGAACTGTTTACGGCGCAGGCGAATCGCTTATTTATGCTCGCGCATGATGTGCCAGACTTCTTTCATATTGTCGCCTGCCATGTCACCCGGTTTTTTGTCCTTCATGAACGTGTAAAGCGGCTTGCCGTCATAGGCCCACTGCATCTTACCGTCGTCACGCTTGATCGTGCTCCACTTGCCTTCGGGCTTGGCGCCCGCCGGCGCCATCATTGGCGGCCAGTATTCTGCGCACTCGCCGTTGCACATCGACTTTCCGCCTGAGTCCTTGTCGTATGTGTACACCGTCATGCCCTTATGATCGACCATCATCCCGTCTTTCATCATCGCCGGATCGGCGGCGAAGGCCAGTGTCGGCAGCGTTAGCGCAGCCGTGACCAGCAGAGCCTTCCAAGTTTGAGCAATGTGTTTCATGGAAACCTTCCTTTGTGGTTGTCAGGAGTCGGACTTAGAGCTTAGTTCAGGATCATGACAATCGCCGGGCGACTAAAATACTGTCACACGACTGCAATAATTCCGTTATCTAATGCGGCGCAAGACAGTTAAATGACAAGAGGATTAAAGGCATGGTTGGCAGGAGCATTCTGATCGTCGACGACGAAGCGCCCATTCGCGAAATGATCGCCGTTGCGTTGGAGATGGCCGGCTATGACTGCATGGAGGCTGAGAACTCGCAACAGGCCCACGCCATCATCGTCGACCGCAAGCCGGACCTGATCCTGCTCGACTGGATGCTGCCCGGCACGTCCGGCATCGAGCTGGCCCGACGCCTCAAGCGCGATGAGCTGACCGGGGACATCCCGATCATCATGCTCACTGCCAAAGGCGAAGAGGACAACAAGATCCAGGGCCTGGAGGTCGGCGCCGATGACTACATCACCAAGCCTTTTTCCCCACGTGAGCTGGTTGCGCGCCTGAAGGCCGTGCTGCGCCGTGCCGGGCCAACCGATGGCGAGACGCCGATCGAAGTCGGCGGCCTGCTGCTGGACCCGATCAGCCACCGCGTGACCATCGACGGCAAACCCGCCGAGATGGGCCCGACCGAATACCGCCTGCTGCAATTCTTCATGACCCACCAGGAACGTGCCTACACCCGTGGCCAGTTGCTGGATCAGGTCTGGGGCGGCAACGTGTATGTTGAAGAGCGCACCGTCGACGTGCACATCCGCCGCCTGCGCAAAGCCCTCGGTGATGCTTACGAAAATCTGGTACAAACCGTGCGCGGCACCGGCTACCGGTTCTCCACCAAGGCCTGATCCGGATCTATCTCGCTCGACAAGCTGACAAGGACGCGCGTTCAAGTGAACCAAAACTGGCATGGCACCCTGATCCGCCACATGCTTTTGCTGGTGACCGGTTGCCTGGTGATCGGCCTGATTACCGGCTATTACGGCTGGAGCCTCGCCGCAGGCCTGGGTCTTTACCTGGCCTGGACCCTCAAGCAACTGCTGCGTCTGCACGAATGGCTGCGCCTGCACAAACCCGATGAAGCACCGCCCGATGGCTATGGGCTGTGGGGCGAAGTGTTCGACAGCATCTACCACTTGCAACGTCGCGATCAGCGCGTACGCGGGCGCCTGCAAGCGGTGATCGACCGGGTCCAGGAATCGACTGCCGCGCTGAAAGACGCGGTGATCATGCTCGACAGCGACGGCAATCTCGAATGGTGGAACCGCGCCGCCGAAACCCTGCTCGGCCTCAAGACCCCGCAAGACAGCGGCCAACCGGTAACCAACCTCGTGCGTCATCCGCGCTTCAAGGAATACTTCGAGCAGGACAGCTACGCCGAGCCGCTGGAAATTCCGTCACCGATCAATGATCGCCTGCGCATTCAGCTGTACATCACCCGCTACGGCAACAATGAACACTTGATGCTGGTGCGCGACGTGACGCGTATCCATCAACTGGAACAGATGCGCAAAGACTTCATCGCCAACGTCTCCCATGAACTGCGCACGCCGTTGACGGTGATCTGCGGTTATCTGGAAACCCTGCTCGACAACGTCGAGGACGTGAACCCGCGCTGGTCCCGTGCCCTGCAACAAATGCAGCAGCAAGGCGGACGCATGCAGACGCTGCTCAACGACTTGCTGCTGTTGGCCAAACTGGAAGCCACCGATTACCCGTCGGACAACCAGCCGGTAGCCATAGACGGCTTGCTGCAATCGATCAAGAGCGACGCTCAGCAACTGTCCGCCCAGCGCAATCAGAAGATCACCCTGGAAGCCGACCCGACGATTCTGCTCAAGGGCAGCGAAGCCGAGTTGCGCAGCGCGTTTTCCAATCTGGTGTTCAACGCGGTGAAATACACCCCGGCCGAAGGCAATATCCGCATTCGCTGGTGGGGGGATGAGCAAGGCGCGCACCTGAGCGTGCAGGACTCCGGCATCGGTATCGACAGCAAGCACCTGCCGCGCCTGACCGAACGCTTCTATCGCGTCGATTCCAGCCGCAACTCCAACACCGGCGGCACGGGGCTGGGACTTGCGATCGTCAAACACGTGCTGCTGCGCCATCGCGCGCGGATGGAAATCAGCAGTGTGCCGGGCCACGGCAGCACGTTTACCTGCCATTTTGCGCCGGCCCAGGTCACCAAATCCCGGGTCATCAGCGCGACCGACTGATACCGGCCGGCACGCGCCACTAGGCAATCGACCAGTCAGCCGCTACATTGGCTGACTTGTGCCTGCCCTTCAGGCGCACTTTTTTCTTTCCTTTCGAATACACGGAACCCGCAAAACTCCATCATGGACCCTTCCCCTGGCTTGACCCTCGCGACACTCTTCGCCGATTTCGGCATGATTCTTTTTGCTCTGATCCTGGTTTTGCTCAACGGCTTTTTCGTTGCGGCGGAATTTGCCATGGTCAAATTGCGCTCGACCCGGGTCGAAGCCATCGCTGATAAAAACGGCTGGCGCGGGCATATCCTGCGCACCGTTCACAGTCAGCTCGATGCTTACCTGTCGGCGTGCCAATTGGGTATCACCCTCGCCTCTCTCGGCCTCGGTTGGGTCGGTGAGCCGGCGTTCGCGCACATCCTCGAACCGATCCTTGAAGCCGTCGGTGTGCAGTCGGCCGAAGTGATCAAAGGCGTGTCGTTCTTCGCCGCGTTCTTCGTCATCTCGTACCTGCACATCGTGGTCGGTGAGCTGGCGCCCAAATCCTGGGCCATCCGCAAACCCGAGCTGCTGTCGCTGTGGACCGCCGTGCCGCTGTACCTGTTCTACTGGGCGATGTATCCGGCGATTTACCTGCTCAACGCCAGCGCCAACACGATCCTGCGGATCGCCGGCCAAGGCGAGCCCGGCCCTCATCACGAGCACCATTACAGCCGTGAAGAACTGAAGCTGATCCTGCACTCCAGCCGTGGCCAGGACCCGAGCGACCAAGGCATGCGCGTTTTGGCCTCGGCGGTGGAAATGGGCGAGCTGGAAGTGGTCGACTGGGCCAATTCCCGGGAAGACCTGGTGACCCTGGAGTTCAACGCGCCGCTGAAGGAAATCCTGGCGATGTTCCGTCGCCACAAGTTCAGCCGTTATCCGGTGTACGACAGCGATCGCCAGGAGTTCGTCGGCCTGCTGCACATCAAGGATCTGCTGCTGGAACTGGCGGCCCTGGACCACATTCCCGAGTCGTTCAACCTCGCCGAACTGACCCGGCCGCTGGAGCGGGTTTCGCGCCATATGCCGCTGTCGCAGTTGTTGGAACAGTTCCGCAAAGGCGGCTCGCACTTCGCCCTGGTCGAAGAAGCCGATGGCAACATCATCGGCTACCTGACCATGGAAGACGTGTTGGAAGTACTGGTCGGCGACATTCAGGACGAACACCGCAAGGCTGAGCGCGGGATCCTCGCGTACCAGCCGGGCAAGCTGCTGGTGCGCGGCGACACGCCGCTGTTCAAGGTCGAGCGCCTGCTGGGCATCGATCTGGACCACATAGAAGCCGAAACCCTCGCCGGGCTGGTCTACGAAACCCTGAAACGGGTGCCGGAAGAGGAAGAAGTGCTGGAAGTCGAAGGCTTGCGGATCATCATCAAGAAGATGAAAGGGCCGAAGATCATTCTGGCCAAGGTGTTGATGCTCGATTGATCCGGGCCTGCAGGGCTTTTGTGATGAGGGGATTTATCTGTGGCGAGGGGATTTATCCCCGTTGGACGGCGAAGCCGTCCCAATGCTTCTAAATACGACGGGATCGCTTCGCGACCCAACGGGGATAAATCCCCTCGCCACATTTAAACTCTCTCACCAAAGATAAATCCTCTCACCTCAATAGATTCTCACCGCCTCTACTGCTTGCCCAACGCAAAGTTGGGCAGGTTGCCCACCGGTTGATTGAACTGGTACGGAATCGACACCAGTCCCAACCCGGTATTGCGCTGCACCACGAAATGCAGGTGCGGCCCGCTGCTGTTGCCGGTGTTGCCCGACAAGGCCAGCGGGCTCCCCACCGACACCCGTTGCCCCTCGCGAACGCTCACCGAACCTCGTTTGAGGTGCAGATACACGCCCATCGTCCCGTCATCGTGCAGCACCCGCACGAAATTACCCGACGGATCGGTGCCGCGCCCGGTCTGGGCATTCTCGGTTTTCACCACCACACCGCCACGCGCCGCGATGATCGGCGTGCCTTCGGGCATGGCGATGTCCATGGCGTAGCGGTTCTTGGGACCAAAGTGGCTGTATTGACCGTTGGCGCCCTGACTCAGCCGAAACGGTCCACCCCGCCAGGGCAGCGGGTATCGATAGGCCATAGTGGCCCCTGAGGGGTCGCCCAAGGAGTATTCAAATTTCGGGGTGTACGCGAGCGGCCTTTCGGACTGCGTGGCCGTGAGCAGCGCCAGACGAATACTGCTGCGTGCCGGCATCACCCGACGAATCGGTCGGCTTGGCGCACCGCTGACGTTCTTCAGCCCGCCGAAGCTCAACTCGATTTCTACCGGCGCATACAGGTCATTGCGCACGTAAACGCTGTCCACGCCCTTCTTCTTCGTGATGACGAGGTACACCTGACGCTCGAGATTCTCGACCATGCGATCACGAAAAACCAACACCTTGGAGCCTGTCGTGGGGCGGTCGCTGTAGGAGACCACGCCATTGGCGTCGGTGGACTTGTAGATCGTCATGGCCAACGCCGAGGTGGAGGCCAGGAATAGACCGCAAAAAAACAGCAGGCGCGCGAGCATGGGCAAGATTCTGTCGAGTAAGTACTGGGTAGGAGCCTAGCAGCTGCAATGGACCCGGGTAGTCGGCAGATGTTTCAAAATGGGCCGTTCAGCGGATGTGTGGTGAATCTGGTGGCCCCTTCGCGAGCAAGCCCGCTCCCACATTCGACCGTATTCTTCTAGGAGAACTCGATTAAATGTGGGAGCGGGCTTGCTCGCGAAGGCGGCCTGTCAGGCGACGAAGATTACGCGCCCGGTACGAAATGCTTCTGCGCCGTACCACGTGCGATCAACCGGGAGATGTAGTCGAGCTTCTGCGCATCCTGGTCGACGAAACGGAAGGTCAGTTGCAGCCAGTCGCTGTCGGGTTTTGGCTCGTGGGCGACGATGGCGTGCAGGTAGCCGTTCAGACGGGCGGTTTCGGCGTTATCGCCCTGCTCCAGGTCGAGCACGGCGCTGTCGAGCACTTGTGGCAGGGTGTCGGTGCGTTTCACCACCAGCAGCGCTTCCTTAAGGCTCAAGGCCTTGATCACACATTGCGCAATGCCGTTCGGCAGGCGCAGTTGGCCCTGGCCACGTCCGCCCGTTGGCGCTGCGGAGGACGCGGGAGGCTTGATCGGAGGGCTGTTGAGCAGACCGCGAGACGGAGCAGCCGCCGGGGCTGGCGCGGCGGCAACAGGTTTGGCGAACGGGTTGACCGGCGCCGCGGCGGGAGCGACCACGGCAGCCTTGCCACCGGTCAATGCGCTCAGGGAATCGTTGCCGAACGCCGAGTTCATTTTGGTCGGCGCGCTGTTCATCAAGGTGTCGAGCTTGCCGACCTTGTTCAGGGCCTGCTTGACCTTGGTCAGCAGTTGCTCGTTGGTGAACGGCTTGCTGACGTAGCCGGAAACCCCGGCCTGGATCGCCTGGACGACGTTCTCTTTATCGCCACGGCTGGTCACCATCACGAACGGCATGGTCTTGAGGTTGTCCTGCTCGCGGCACCAGGTCAGCAGCTCCAGGCCGGACATTTCCGGCATTTCCCAGTCGCACAGGACCAGGTCGAACGCTTCCCGTGCCAGCAAGGCCTGAGCCTTCTTGCCGTTGACCGCGTCTTCGATCCGGATCCCCGGGAAGTAGTTGCGCAAGCACTTCTTCACCAGGTCACGAATGAACGACGCGTCGTCCACGACCAACACACTGACCTTACTCATCCATCACCCCTTTAAAAAATCCCGGCAAGCATACCGCTTTGCTGATGGCACATTGCCAAAAACCTTCAGTCACGCCGGGACTTTTCGTTCGCGGGTGCTGCTTTCGAATTCATCGACCACAAACAAAAACGCCCGGCCAAAAGGCCGGGCGCTTTTCTCAGGCAATCTTACTTATCGTCAGCTTTGCCCGGAACATTAGCGGTTTCGCCACTTGTGCCTTCAACTTCTTCTTTCATGCGCTTGAGGCCCAAGTGCCGCACGTCGGTGCCGCGCACCAGGTAAATCACCAGCTCCGAGATATTGCGCGCGTGGTCGCCGATCCGTTCCAGCGAACGCAGCACCCAAATGATGCTCAAGACCCGCGAGATAGAGCGCGGGTCTTCCATCATGTAGGTGGCAAGTTCACGCAACGCGGTTTTGTATTCGCGGTCGATGATCTTGTCGTACTGGGCCACCGACAACGCCAGGTCGGCGTCGAAGCGGGCAAAGGCGTCCAGTGCATCGCGAACCATGTTGCGCACCTGATCACCGATGTGGCGAACCTCGACGTAACCCCGTGGAGCTTCGCCTTCTTCGCACAACTGGATGGCACGACGGGCGATCTTGGTCGCTTCGTCACCAATGCGCTCCAGGTCGATCACCGACTTGGAGATGCTGATGATCAAACGCAAGTCCGACGCCGCCGGCTGACGACGGGCCAGAATGCGCAGGCATTCTTCGTCGATGTTGCGTTCCATCTGGTTGATCTGGTCGTCGATCTCGCGAACCTGCTGGGCCAGGCCGGAGTCGGCCTCGATCAGCGCGGTCACCGCGTCGTTGACTTGCTTTTCCACCAGCCCGCCCATGGCCAGGAGGTGGCTGCGCACCTCCTCGAGCTCAGCGTTGAACTGCGCGGAGATGTGATGGGTAAGGCCTTCTTTACTAATCATGTTGGCGTCCTTGGAGCGTCCGGTAAGGTGCGGTGGACCGCAGCGTCAGTTCAGTGAGCAACAACAGCTTCCTAGCCGTAGCGACCGGTGATGTAGTCTTCGGTCTGCTTCTTCGCCGGATTGGTGAACAGGGTGTCGGTGTCGCCGAATTCCACCAGTTTGCCCATGTACATGAACGCTGTGTAATCGGAAACCCGCGCGGCCTGTTGCATGTTGTGGGTCACGATGACGATGGTGAACTTCGATTTCAGTTCGTAGATCAGCTCTTCGACTTTCAGCGTGGAAATCGGGTCAAGTGCCGAGCATGGTTCGTCGAGCAGCAGCACTTCCGGCTCCACGGCGATGGTGCGAGCGATCACCAGACGTTGTTGCTGACCACCGGACAGGCCAAGTGCCGACTCGTGCAGACGGTCTTTGACTTCGTCCCACAGCGCCGCGCCTTTCAACGCCCACTCGACGGCTTCGTCGAGGATGCGTTTCTTGTTGATGCCCTGGATGCGCAGGCCGTAGACCACGTTCTCGTAGATGGTTTTCGGGAACGGGTTGGGCTTCTGGAACACCATGCCAACACGACGACGCAGCTCGGCCACGTCTTCGCCCTTGCGGTAGATGTTGTTGCCGTACAGGTTGATCGCGCCTTCGACTCGGCAGCCATCCACCAGGTCGTTCATGCGGTTGAAGGTGCGCAGCAGCGTGGACTTGCCGCAGCCGGACGGGCCGATGAAGGCGGTCACGCGCTGTTTCGGGATGTTCATGCTGACGTCGTACAGCGCTTGTTTGTCGCCGTAGAACAGGCTCAGGCCCGGCACTTCAATCGCGACGGTTTCCTGTTCAAGGCTCAAGCTCTGTTTGTCGCGGCCCAGGGCCGACATGTTGATGCCGTGGGTATGTGCTTCGTGCTGCATGGGAGGCTCCCTGTGCTAACAAATTCGGTTCGGGACGCCCTTGTGGCTGCCCCATCAATATTCCGGTAAACGCCGATCAATGTGGGAGCGGGCTTGCTCGCGAAGAGGCCATCACATTCAACATCAATGTTGCCTGACCCACCGCTTTCGCGAGCAAGCCCGCTCCCACAAGGGACCGCGCCTGCCTATTAACTTAACTATCCAGCGCTTTGTATTTTTCGCGCAGGTGGTTACGGATATAAACGGCCGACAAGTTAAGCGTGGCGATCACCAGCACCAGCAGCAGCGCCGTGGCGTACACCAGCGGCCGCGCGGCCTCGACGTTCGGGCTCTGGAAGCCGACGTCATAGATGTGGAAGCCCAAGTGCATGATCTTCTGGTCCAGGTGCAAGTACGGGTAGTTGCCATCCAGCGGCAGCGATGGCGCCAGTTTCACCACACCCACCAGCATCAGCGGCGCCACTTCACCGGCGGCGCGAGCCACGGCGAGGATCATGCCGGTCATCATTGCCGGGCTGGCCATCGGCAGTACGATCTTCCACAAGGTTTCAGCCTTGGTTGCGCCGAGGGCCAACGAGCCTTCGCGCACGGTGCGAGGAATCCGCGCCAGGCCTTCTTCCGTGGCCACGATCACCACCGGCACAGCCAGCAGCGCCAGGGTCAGGGACGCCCAGAGCAGACCCGGCGTACCGAATGTCGGCGCCGGCAGCGCTTCCGGGAAGAACAACCGGTCGACCGAGCCGCCCAACACATAGACGAAGAAGCCCAGACCGAACACGCCGTATACGATGGCTGGAACGCCCGCCAGGTTGTTCACCGCGATGCGGATCAAGCGCGTCATGGTGTTCTGTTTCGCATATTCACGCAGGTAAACCGCGGCCAGTACGCCAAACGGGGTCACGATCATCGCCATGATCAACGTCATCATCACGGTGCCGAAAATCGCCGGGAAGATCCCGCCTTCGGTGTTCGCTTCACGCGGGTCGTCGCTCAAGAACTCCCAGACCTTGCTGAAGTAGAAGCCGATCTTGGTGAAGGTGTTCATGGCGTTCGGCTGATAGGCGTGAACCACTTTGCCGATACCGATTTCGATCTCTTTGCCGTTCGCGTCGCGGGCCGTCAGGCTGTCGCGGTTGAACTGGGCGTGCAGGTCGTTCAGGCGTGCTTCGATGTCCTGATAACGCGCGTTCAGTTCGGCACGCTCGGACTCCATGTCCGCTTGCGCGGCAGCGTCCATCGTTCCGGTCAGTTCCAATTTGCGACCGTGCAGACGGACGCGCTCGAGGCCCGCGTTGATCGCGCCAATGTCGGTTTTTTCCAGGCTCTTGAGCTGGGCGGCGAGCTGGTTGACGCGAGCGACACGGGCCTGCAGCTCAGGCCATGCAGCTTCGCCTTCAGCGATGACCTTGCCGTCCTGTTTGACGTTGACCAGGTAGCCGTAGAAGTTGCCCCACTCGCGACGCTCGATGGTCATCAACTCGGGTGGAGTCTTCTGATTGGTCAGCCACTCGCCGACGATCCAGGTGAAGTCGTTGCCATTGAGGTCACGGTTGCCGACCTTGATCAGCTCGCGGGTCATGAACTCCGGGCCCTGATCGGGCACCGGCAGGCCAGCACTTTTAAGGCGCTCGCGCGGCACTTCTTCTTTCTGCACCACTTCGCCGATGACGAGGTGATTGGCCTGGCCCGGTACGTCGTAACTGGCGTGCACCAGGTCCGCCGGCCAGAAATGGCCCAGACCGCGCACGGCAATCACGGCCAGCAAGCCAATGGTCATGATGACCGCGATGGACACCGCGCCACCGCTGATCCAGACGCCAGGGGCGCCGCTCTTGAACCATCCTTTCAGGGAGTTCTGTTTCACAGACTTCTACCTTTCTTAAAGCGACGAGTATTTCTTGCGCAGACGCTGACGAATCAGTTCCGCGAGGGTGTTCATGACGAAGGTGAACAACAGCAGCACCAGCGCCGAGAGGAACAGCACGCGGTAGTGGCTGCCGCCGACTTCCGATTCGGGCATTTCCACCGCAACGTTGGCCGCCAGGGTGCGCAGGCCTTCGAACAGGTTCATTTCCATGACCGGGGTGTTGCCGGTGGCCATCAGCACGATCATGGTTTCACCGACCGCACGGCCCATGCCGATCATCAGCGCCGAGAAGATGCCCGGGCTGGCGGTGAGGATCACCACGCGAGTCATGGTCTGCCACGGCGTGGCGCCGAGGGCCAGGGAGCCGAGGGTCAAACCGCGCGGCACGCTGAACACGGCGTCTTCGGCGATGGAGTAGATGTTCGGGATCACCGCAAAGCCCATGGCCAGACCGACTACCAGTGCGTTGCGCTGGTCGTAGGTGATGCCCAGGTCGTGGGAGATCCACATGCGCATGTCGCCGCCGAAGAACCAGGTTTCCATGTATGGGCTCATGTACAGCGAGAGCCAGCCCACGAACAGGATCACCGGAATCAGGATCGCGCTTTCCCAACCGTCCGGCACTTTCAGGCGGATGGACTCAGGCAGGCGGCTGAAGGTGAAACCGGCGACCAGAATGCCGATCGGCATCAACAGCAGCAGGCTGAAGATGCCCGGCAAATGTCCTTCCACATACGGTGCGAGGAACAGACCGGCGAAGAAACCAAGGATCACCGTCGGCATCGCTTCCATCAGTTCGATCACCGGCTTGACCTTGCGGCGCATGCCCGGGGCCATGAAGTACGCGGTGTAGATGGCAGCGGCGACGGCCAGTGGAGCGGCCAGCAGCATGGCGTAGAACGCGGCTTTCAAGGTACCGAAAGTCAGCGGTGACAGGCTCAGCTTGGGTTCGAAGTCAGTGTTGGCGGCGGTCGATTGCCAGACGTATTTAGGCTCGTCGTAGTTCTCGTACCAGACCTTGCTCCACAACGCGCTCCAGGAAACCTCTGGGTGCGGGTTGTCGAGCAGCAGAGGTTGAATCTTGCCACCCGCCTCCACGATCACCCGGTTGGCCCGTGGCGACAGGCCAAAGATGCCTTCGCCATCGACCACCTGATCCACCAGCAAGGTGCGGTGGGCGGTGCTGTGGAACACGCCGAGCTTGCCGGACGCATCGAGGGCGATGAAGCCTTTGCGACGTTCTTCAGCGGTGATTTCAACGATCGGCGCAGTGCCCATCTGGAAGTTACGAATCTGCTTCAGACGCAGTTCGCCATCGTGGTCGCGGGCCATGAACCATTGGGCCAGACCACCCTTGGAATCGCCGAGGATCAGCGAGATGCCACCCACCAGTTGAGTACTGGCAGTGATTTGCGCTTCGCCATCATCCAGCAGTTTGTAGCGACCGTTGAGGCTCTTGTCGCGCAGGCTGAACACGTCGGCCTGGGCGCGACCGTTAATCACGTACAGCCACTGCTGACGTGGGTCGACGAAGATATTTTTCACCGGCTCGGTCATCTGTGGCAGATCGATACGCGTCTGCTCGTTGGTGACTTCACCAGTCATCATGTTTTCTTCGCTGGTCAGCGACAAAACATTGAGTTGCGAACCGGTGGAACCGACCAGCATCAGCGTCGTATCGGTCGCGTTGAGGCTGACGTGCTCAAGGGCTCCGCCCGCCTCATTCAGCGCGATCGGCGTTTCGCCGTACGGGTATTCAATGGCGGGCGAGATGGTTTTCTTGCCGTCCGGGTAGCTGACTTTATAAGTGTGACGGAACACCAGCGCCTGGCCGTTGGACAAGCCCACCGCCACCAATGGATGGCCTGGTTGGTCTTTGCCGATGGAGGTCACGGTAGTGCCGGCCGGAATCGACAGATCGACACGCGCGAGTTCAGCGCCACTGTCGATATCGAAGAACAACGCCTGGCCCTTGTCGGAAACCCGCATGGCGACCTGGTTCTGTTCTTCCAGGGAGATCATCAACGGCTTGCCGGCGTCCGGCATCCAGGCGGGCGTGATGGCTTCCTTGGCGGTCAGGTCGGCGCCCTGAAACAGGGGCGCGACAACGTAGGCAAGGAAGAAAAAGATCAGCGTGATCGCGCCGAGAACGGCGAGGCCGCCCACGAGGACGTACCAGCGGGTCAGGCGATCTTTGAGCGCGCGGATGCGGCGCTTGCGTTGCAACTCAGGCGTATTGAAGTCAATTCGCTTGGGGGGATTTGTAGTCATGGTGGAATTGGCCAGATCATTCATTCGCACACCCTAGCGATCCTGTATGACAGAAAGATGACAATGCAGTGACGCAACAAATCCGCCGCCAGCGGGAACTGGCAGTGGACTGAAAAATTGGGGGTATGTGGGAGCGGGCTTGCTCGCGAAGGGGCCGTCACTTTCAACATCAATGTCGATTGATCCACCGCTTTCGCGAGCAAGCCCGCTCCCACATTGAACCCGGGGATTACCCCGGGCTCAGGGTTTTACTTTTTTGCGACTTCAGCGCCGCCTTCCTGCAGACCCAGGTCAGCCAGTGCTTTTGCAGCAACCTTGGCCGGCAGTGGGATGTAGCCGTCTTTCACCACAACTTCCTGGCCCTGTTTGGACAGAACCAGTTTCACGAACTCGGCCTCCAGCGGGGCGAGAGGCTTGTTCGGGGCTTTGTTGACGTAAACGTAGAGGAAACGCGACAGCGGGTACTTGCCGTTCAGGGCGTTTTCTTCGGTGTCTTCGATGAATTCAGTGCTGCCTTTCTTGGCCAGGGCCACGGTCTTCACGCTAGCGGTCTTGTAGCCGATGCCCGAGTAACCAACGCCATTCAGCGAGGAGCTGATCGACTGCACGACCGAAGCCGAGCCTGGTTGTTCGTTGACGTTTGGCTTGTAATCGCCTTTGCACAGGGCTTCTTCTTTGAAGTAGCCATAAGTGCCGGATACCGAGTTACGACCGAACAGTTGAACCGGCTTGTTGGCCAGGTCGCCGGTCACACCCAGGTCGCCCCAGGTTTTCACGTCGGCTTTGGCGCCGCACAGACGAGTCGAGGAGAAGATCGCGTCGACCTGTTCCATGGTCAGGTGCTGGATCGGGTTGTCTTTGTGAACGAAGACAGCCAAGGCATCCACAGCGACCGGGATAGCCGTTGGCTTGTAGCCGTATTTGGTTTCGAAGGCCTGCAGCTCGTTGTCCTTCATCTTGCGGCTCATCGGGCCCAGGTTAGCGGTGCCTTCAGTCAGCGCAGGTGGCGCGGTAGAAGAACCGGCAGCCTGAATCTGGATGTTTACGTTCGGGTATTCTTTTTTGTAGTTCTCAGCCCACAGGGTCATGAGGTTGGCCAGGGTATCGGAGCCGACGCTGGACAGGTTGCCCGACACACCAGTGGTTTTGGTGTAGCTCGGGATAGCAGGGTCAACAGCGGCAACCGCGTTGGCAGTCGCAACGCCAGCAGCGACAAAAGTCATTGCCGCCATCAAACGCTTCAGTTTCATGCCTTACTCCTAGCAGATAGGTGTGTTAAGTCGGGGCCAAGTATCAGCAGGCCGTGTGAACACTCTATGGCTGAAATATGACAATTGGATGAAAGGCCAGCATTCGAAATACAGAAACACCGAGGCAATGAATCAAGGTTGACAAATCACATTCAAAAGATAGTCTTGTCAACCACGAGAGGAACCGATGATCAACGACCGAATTCGCCGCGCTCGCCTTCTGCGAGGCATGTCCCTGGAAGCCTTGGCTCTCCAGCTTGGCGACATCACCAAGCAAGGCCTGAGCAAATACGAGAAAGGGTTAAGTACCCCGAACTCCTCTCGCGTGCTGCAACTGGCCAAGGTGCTGCAGGTCAGTCCCGAGTACTTCTTTCGTGCCGAAGCCGTGCCTCTTGCGCCGCTGGAGTTTCGTAAACTTGCCAAGATGCCCAGGTATCGCCAGGTTCAAGTCGAAGAACAGATTCGTGAACACCTTGAGCGCTACATTGCTCTGGAAGAATGCTTTGACCCGGCAGACATCCAGACTCCGGCCACCCCCGCGCAAATGCTGCCGGTCTCCTCTATTGAGGAAGCTGAGCACGCTGCCGAGGCACTACGCGAATATTGGGGAATTGGCAGCGATCCAATTTCTAACCTCACCGAGCAACTGGAAGAGCACAGCATCAAGGTCGCGATGCTCATGGGGCCGGCTGACTTCGACGGGGCCTGCGCCGCTACCGGTGACGGTCGCCACGTCTTGATTGCACTCAATGCCGAGCGCCCAGGCGAACGAATACGCTTTACCGCAGCACATGAACTCGGTCACTGGGTCATGCAATTACCCGACGACATGCCCGAGCGTGACAAGGAAAACTGCTGCCATCGCTTCGCTGGCGCGTTCCTCTACCCGGCTAAAGGTGTCACCAGTGACTTCGGTAGCCACCCTCGCTCACGCGTCCATCCCCGCGAATTGCTCATCGCCAAGCGCCAATATGGGATCTCGATGCATGCCGCTCTGCGACGCCTCAAAGATTTGAAGCTGCTTAGCGATGGGGGCTACAAATCCATCACCATTCAATTCAGCGTGAACGGCTGGCGCAAGGCCGAGCCTGAACCCTTGCCATGCAAACCACCACAACGTTTTGAATCGTTGGTGTTCTGGGGCTTAGCGGAAGGGTTGATCACCAAATCCCGTGCAGCCGAACTTCTACGCAAACCAGTGAGCGCTCTTGACCCCAATTTTCTGGGCTCACTGGAGAGTGCATGAGTCTGATCTACATCAGCGATACGAATATCTGGATCGACTTCAGAAATGCCGGACTGCTGGAGCAGATGTTCAAACTGCCATTCACTCTTTGCTGCACAGATTTCGTATTGCATGAGCTCGAAGATTTCCCCCATGACGAATTACTCGGTCGGGGATTGATTGTTGAATCCTTCGACGAGCCAGGGGTTACCAGGCTGTTCACTCTCAAAATAGAGCACAACAACAGCTCATTGGCCGATGTGTCGTGCTACCTGCTCGCACAAGAGACAGGTCGGCCGTTGCTCACTGGAGATGGCAAGCTGAGGCGTCAAGCGCAGAGGGATGGGTTACAAGTGCATGGCGCACTCTGGTTGCTCGATTTGATGGTGGAACATCAGGTCATTAAACCCAAGAATGCTGCGGATGCTCTGGGCCATATGCTTGAGCATGGAGCACGTTTACCGGCGGGCGAATGTGGAGTAAGGCTTTCGCACTGGCGAAAGCCTTAACAACTGGCGGTTTTAGCGTTATCGACCTTTCTTCCAGAGGTAGGCACCCACCAGAACCCCGACACCACAAATGATCGCTACGTAATAGGCAGGCCCCATCGGGCTTTCCTTGAGCAGCAAGGTGACCACCATCGGGGTCAGGCCGCCGAAGATGGCGTAGGCCAGGTTGTAGGAGAACGACAGCCCGCTGAAGCGCACCACCGCCGGGAAGGCTTTGACCATCACATACGGCACCGCACCGATGGTGCCGACCAGCAAGCCGGTCAAGGCGTACATCGGGAACAGCCAGTCCGGGTGGTTGAACAGGCTGTGGTAGAAGGTCCATGAACTGATCAGCAACGCAGCACTGCCGAACACGAAGACACGACCCGCGCCAAAGCGATCAGCCAGTGCACCGGAGGCGACGCAACCCAGGCTCAGAAACACAATCGCCAGGCTGTTGGCCTGCAACGCGGTGGTTGGCGAGAAGTGGTACACGGTCTGCAGCACGGTCGGGGTCATCAGGATGACCACGATGATGCCGGCGGACAGCAGCCAGGTCAGCAGCATGGAAATCAGGATCGCCCCGCGATGGTCGCGCAACACGGCGCGCAGCGGCACTTCTTCTGCCAGGGCCTTGCGCAGTTGCAGCTCGGCGAATACCGGCGTCTCGTGCAACCAGCGGCGCAGGTAAACCGAGAACAGGCCGAATACGCCACCCAACAGGAACGGAATCCGCCAGGCGTAATCCGAAACTTCGACCGGGGTGTAAAGGCTGTTGATTGCGGTGGCGACCAGCGAGCCCAGCAGGATACCGGCCGTCAGGCCGCAGGTCAGGGTGCCGCAGGCGTAGCCGATGTGCCGCTGCGGCACGTGTTCGGAAACGAATACCCACGCGCCCGGTACTTCACCGCCAATCGCAGCGCCTTGAATTACCCTCATCAGCAGCAACAGGATCGGCGCCCACATGCCGATCTGCGCGTAAGTCGGCAGTAGGCCCATGATCAGGGTCGGCACCGCCATCATGAAAATGCTCAGGGTGAACATCTTCTTGCGTCCCAGCAGGTCGCCGAAGTGCGCCATGACGATGCCGCCCAGTGGCCGCGCCAGGTAGCCGGCGGCAAAGATCCCGAAGGTCTGCATCAAGCGCAGCCACTCGGGCATGTCGGCCGGGAAGAACAGCTTGCCGACCACCGTAGCGAAGAACACGAAGATGATGAAATCGTAAAACTCCAGCGCACCGCCCAGGGCAGACAGCGACAAAGTCTTGTAATCGCTGCGGGTCAGCGGACGTGCGGATTGAGTGGACGGCGCGATGCTCGAGGGCGCTGTGGTCATGGCAAGGCTTCTCTTATAGTCGGATCTGCAACCTCAACAACGCTGGCGGAGGCTTGGGCAGGTCCGGCACGATAGCAAATTGTTCGAAAAAGCACATAGAGGTGCGTATTTGACGGTCGAAAAGAGAACCGGACGGTCGTCTCGGAGTCTACCGATCGATATACTCGCAATCTTGCGACAGCTTGCAAGGGTTGCTGTGCGAAGACGCTGCTGGCTCTACCAGTCGATTTCGCAGAGTTTCCCTTTAGGCGCCTTACGAAAAACGTGACGAACGTAGTATGTTCGGGGCTGAATCGTTTTTCCTTGAGACGGCTATTCACCTGAAGTACTTATGAGAGTCACGGGTCAGAGGCACCCCCGGCATGATAGAGCTCGAACAAGAAGATCCAATCCCGCAAGGCGACCTGGCCCTGCAAATTACCGCGCTTCCCCGCGAAACCAACGGCTTTGGCGATATTTTCGGCGGTTGGCTGGTGTCGCAGATGGATTTGGCCGGCACCGCAATGGCCAGCAAAGTCGCGGCTGGCCGCGTGGCTACGGTGGCGATCGACCGCATGGCGTTTCTGGTTCCGGTCGCGGTGGGTGCCCAGCTCTCCTTTTATACCCAGGCACTGGAAATCGGCCGCAGCTCGATTCAGATGATGGTCGAAGTCTGGAGTGACGATCCGCTGTCCAGCGAATGGCGCAAAGTGACTGAAGCCGTGTTTGTGTTCGTCGCCATCGACGGCAGCGGTCGCACCCGTTCGGTTCCGCCAAGAGCCCGTTAAACACTGCGACCTTTCTGCGGTCCATTGCAGTCATTGTTCCTGATCGAGAGTTGCCCCATGAGCACGCCCAACGTTGAAGCCGTGAAACTGGATGAACTGAACTGCTGGCGCATCCGCCACGGGCAGGCCGAATTGCTGGTTGCCCAGCAAGGCGCGCACATCCTCAGTTATCAAGTGGCCGGGGAACCGCCGCTGATCTGGCTCAACGACGAGGCAGTGTTCAAGGCTGGCAAGAGCATCCGCGCCGGGGTTCCGGTGTGCTGGCCGTGGTTCGGCAATCTGGCGCGTAATCCGCAGAGCGTTCAAGCCATGCGCGCCAGCAACGAAGCGCCGACCGCCCACGGGCTGGTAAGGGCGATGGATTGGGAACTGGGCGGCATTGAAACCGAGGGCGAAAGCCTCAAGGTGGAGTTTGTTCTGCCTTACCCTGAAGGCGGCTTGCCAGGCTGGCCGCATCAGGTGGATTTGAAGCTGAGCATTCGTCTGGATGAGCAACTCCACATCAGTCTGACCAGCCATAACCAGGGCACAGACAAAGTCACCATCAGCCAGGCGCTGCATAGCTATTTCGCGGTCAGCGATGTACGCGAAGTGCATGTCGAAGGGCTGGATGGCTTGAGTTACATCGAAACCCTGGACGACTGGAAAACCGTCACTCAGACCGGCGATCTGCGTTTTGCCGGCGAGACCGATCGTATCTATCTCAATACCCCGGCGAAGCTGAGCATTGTCGATCCGGCCTGGGAACGGCGCATCGAGCTGACCAGCAGCGGTTCACGCTCGGCGGTGATCTGGAATCCGTGGATTGAACGCGCCGCGGCGTTCAGCGACATGGCCGACGATGGCTGGCAGCGCATGCTGTGCATTGAAACGGCGAACGTGATGGATGATGTGGTGACGCTGGCGCCGGGGGCCAGCCATACGCTCGGCGTCAGTGTCGGCGCAAAACCGCTCTAAGCCATACCGCAATACGAAATGTGGGAGCCAGCCTGCTGGCGATGGCGTCATGTCGGTCAAATTGAAATTATCTGACGGACCGCTATCGCCAGCAGGCTGGCTCCCACAGTTGTTTCGGGTGGCTGCTAGAGATCAGACTCCTTTACCACCCGCACTTTCGCCGCATCCAGCGCATACGCCGCGTCAGCCAGGTCATTGTTGACCTTCTCGATCTTCAGCGTGCCAGTCACCCACAGCGGTGTATAGATGTCATTCAGCTTCAAACCTTTCGGATAACGCACCAACACCAGTTGGTTTGGGGGCGGTGGTGGCACGTGGATGCAGGCGCCCGGATACGGCACGAGGAAGAACAGCGTGCTGCGGCCCTGGGCGTCGGATTCCAGCGGCACCGGATAACCACCGATGCGGATGTTCTTGTCGTTCATCGACGGCACGGTTTTGGTCGAATACATCACCGCCGGCAAGCCTTTGCTCTGCTTCATGCCACCCTTTTTGGTAAAGGTGCCATTGGCTTCGGGGGAGTTGTGGTCGATTTCGGGCATGGCCTCGAGGGCTTTCTGGTCCGACTTGGGCATCAGTTCGAGCCAGTCGGTTTCCGGCAGCTCGCCGGCATGGGCAAGGCCCGAGCCCAATAAAAGGATAGTCAGTAAAAGACGGCGCATGAAGGTGCTCGGCAAAGGAGAGGACGGTACAACGCCGAGCATTCTAGCCCTCTCTGCGTGCGGCGCAGAGGGGGCTTTGTCGCTTTGGATCAGTTCTTTTTGATCAAGCCGTAGATCACCAGCAACACCACCGCGCCAACCAGCGCACCGATGAAGCCTGCCCCTTGACCAGCCTGGTAGATGCCCAGAGCCTGGCCGCCATAAGTGGCCGCCAGCGAACCGCCGATACCGAGCAGGATGGTCATGATCCAGCCCATGCTGTCATCGCCCGGTTTCAGGAACCGAGCCAGCAGGCCGACGATCAAGCCGATAAAGATGGTTCCGATAATTCCCATGGCATTTCCCTCTGATTGAATGGCTATGCGAAAGCCTAGTCAGACTTCTGCATCCTGCCATGAGAGAACGGCGGCCCCTGAATGGTTCCGCCGCTGCCACATGAAACTGTTTACTCGGCGATGAGCGCTTCGACCTTGAGGATCTGCGCGGCCAGTGTTTCGCGGTTTGCACAACGCAGGTTAGCGTGACCGACCTTGCGACCGACCTTGAACGCCTTGCCATAGTGATGCAGATGGCAATCGGCGATGGCCAGGACTTTCTCGGTCTCCGGCACTTTACCGATGAAGTTGAGCATCGCGCTTTCGCCGACCTTGGCCGTCGAACCCAGCGGCAGACCGGCAACGGCCCGCAGATGGTTTTCGAACTGGCTGCACTCAGCGCCTTCAGTGGTCCAGTGACCCGAGTTATGCACACGCGGGGCGATCTCGTTGGCCTTGAGACCACCGTCGACTTCAAAGAACTCGAACGCCATCACGCCGACGTAATTCAGCTGCTTGAGCACACGGCTGGAATAGTCTTCCGCCAAGGCTTGCAGCGGGTGGTCGGTGCTGGCCACGGACAACTTGAGGATGCCGCTGTCGTGGGTGTTGTGAACCAGCGGATAGAACCTGGTTTCGCCATCGCGAGCGCGCACGGCGATCAACGAGACTTCACCGGTAAACGGCACGAAACCTTCCAGCAAGCAGGCAACGCTGCCCAGTTCGGCGAACGTACCGACCACGTCTTCAGGCTTGCGCAAGACTTTCTGGCCCTTGCCGTCGTAACCCAGGGTGCGGGTTTTCAGCACGGCCGGCAGACCGATGGAAGCCACAGCAGCGTCCAGATCGGCTTGCGATTGAATGTCGGCGAACGCCGGGGTGGGAATCCCCAGGTCCTTGAACATGCTCTTCTCGAACCAGCGATCACGGGCGATGCGCAGGGCTTCGGCGCTCGGATATACCGGGACGAATTGCGACAGGAACGCGACGGTTTCGGCCGGGACGCTTTCGAACTCGAACGTCACCAGATCGACTTCATCGGCCAGCTGACGCAGGTGGTCCTGATCGCCGTAATCGGCCCGCAGGTGTTCGCCCAACGCGGCTGCGCAAGCATCCGGCGCGGGGTCCAGGAAAGCGAAGTTCATGCCCAGCGGAGTGCCCGCCAGCGCCAACATGCGACCCAACTGGCCGCCACCGATTACACCGATCTTCATCGTCAACAACCTCAGGCGATGCGTGGGTCTGGATTTTCCAGGACGCTGTCTGTCTGTTCAGCGCGAAATTTTTTCAGCACCGCGTGGAACTGCGGGTGCTTGGCGCCGAGAATGCTCGCCGAGAGCAGCGCGGCGTTGATCGCGCCGGCCTTGCCGATGGCCAGGGTGGCGACCGGAATGCCCGCGGGCATCTGCACGATGGACAGCAGCGAATCGACGCCCGAGAGCATCGACGACTGCACCGGCACGCCCAGCACCGGCAGGTGGGTCTTGGCCGCACACATGCCTGGCAAGTGGGCCGCGCCGCCGGCACCGGCGATGATCACCTCGATGCCCCGCGCCTCAGCCTCTTCGGCGTACTGGAAGAGCAGGTCCGGGGTGCGGTGGGCAGAGACCACTTTCACCTCGTAAGGAATGCCGAGCTTTTCCAGCATATCGGCGGTGTGGCTAAGGGTGGACCAATCGGACTTGGAGCCCATGATCACGCCAACCAGTGCACTCATCGTCGTGCCTCTTCTCTCTGGGCGCCCGCAGGCGCGTCAAAAAACAACAAGCCACGCAATATGCGTGGCTTGATTGTACGAATTATGGCCGGACGAACCGGCCGAAGGCCGCGCAGTATACCTCAATGAAGCAGATAAACAGCCCCCGATACGACCATCTGTCATACGGCGCAAAGTGCCGGTTTTATTGACTCGAAGGTCAACCAAATACACCACAAATCCCTTGTGGGAGCGGGCTTGCTCGCGAATGCGGTCTGACATTCGCTATCTTCGTTGACTGACACTCCGCATTCGCGAGCAAGCCCGCTCCCACAGTTAGTCTTCCGCGAGCTCAGGATCCGGTTGTTCCTTGGGCTGCGCCGCCTTCCAGTTTGCGCCACAACAACCGCACGTTCGCCTTGCGCACCAGCGCGCAGCGGTACAGACGAATCTCCAGCGGCACATGCCATTGCGGGCCGCCGCACACCACCAGCTCACCCCGAGCCAGTTCGGCGCGCACGCTGAGCCGCGGCACCCAGGCGATGCCCAATCCTTCCAGCGCCATGCTTTTAAGGCTGTCGGCCATGGCGGTCTCATAGATGGTGGTGAAGCGCAGCGCACGCTGGCGCAGCAGCATGTTCACCGAACGCCCGAGAAATGCACCGGCGCTGTAGGCGAGCAGCGGCACACTGCCTTCGCCTTCCAGATCGAACAGCGGCTTGCCCTCGGCGTCCGCCGCGCAGACCGGGAGCATTTCGGTATTGCCAAGGTGCAGCGACGGAAAAATTTCCGGGTCCATCTGCATCGCCGCATCCGGGTCGTAGAACGCCAGCATCAGATCGCAACCGCCTTCGCGCAGGGCATGCACGGCATCACCGACGTTGGTCGCCACCAGGCGCGTCGCGATGTTCAGGCCTTCATTACGCAACTGCGCGATCCAGCGCGGGAAGAAACCCAGCGCCAGGGAGTGAGCGGCGGCGACCTGCATCACCTCGCCCTGCCCGCCTTCCAGGTGATGAAGGTGACGCAACACTTCACCGAGCTGCTCGACCACCGTCCGCGCAGTGACCAGAAACAGCTGCCCTGCCGCCGTCAGTTCGATCGGCGTGCGCGAGCGATTGACCAGGGTCAGCCCCAGCGCGGCTTCAAGGCTGCGGATCCGTCGGCTGAATGCCGGCTGAGTCACGAAGCGCCGTTCGGCAGCCTGGGAGAAACTGCGGGTGGCGGCCAGGGCACTAAAGTCCTCAAGCCACTTACTTTCAAGGTTCATCACGGCCTCCCGGACACGCACCAATTTAGGTCACACGCTCGCCGCAGACACGGCGTCACATGGGCATTATGCCGAATGTGCATAGGCTAGTGTTTAACAGCATTGGCCCAAAATTCTCCACAAGCCTAGCATTTGCAGTGTTCCGGCACAGACCGGGTCCATATCGAGATGATTTCTATCATGTCCTCCGCTGCATCTTTCCGCACAGAAAAAGACCTGCTTGGCGTACTCGAAGTACCTGCTCAAGCGTATTACGGCATCCAGACCCTGCGAGCGGTGAACAACTTCCGTCTCTCCGGCGTTCCGATTTCGCATTATCCGAAGCTGGTTGTCGGCCTGGCGATGGTTAAACAAGCCGCCGCTGACGCCAACCGCGAGCTGGGTCACCTGAGCGAAGCCAAGCACGCTGCCATCAGCGAAGCCTGTGCACGTTTGATCCGCGGCGATTTCCACGAAGAGTTCGTCGTGGACATGATTCAAGGCGGCGCTGGCACTTCAACCAACATGAATGCCAACGAAGTCATCGCCAACATCGCGCTGGAGGCCATGGGTCACCAGAAGGGCGAATACCAATATCTGCACCCGAACAACGACGTGAACATGGCGCAGTCGACCAACGACGCCTACCCGACCGCGATCCGTCTGGGCCTGCTGCTGGGTCACGACGCGCTGCTGGCCAGCCTCGACAGCCTGATCCAGGCGTTCGCCGCCAAGGGCCAAGAGTTCGCTCACGTCCTGAAAATGGGCCGTACCCAACTGCAAGACGCTGTGCCGATGACCCTCGGCCAGGAATTCCGCGCATTCGCCACCACACTGGGCGAAGACCTGGCCCGTCTGAAGACGCTGGCCCCGGAATTGCTGACCGAAGTGAACCTGGGCGGCACCGCGATCGGTACCGGCATCAACGCCGACCCGCGTTACCAGCACCTGGCCGTTCAGCGCCTGGCCCTGATCAGCGGTCAACCGCTGGTCCCGGCTGCCGACCTGATCGAAGCCACCTCCGACATGGGTGCCTTCGTGCTGTTCTCCGGCATGCTCAAGCGCACTGCGGTGAAGCTGTCGAAGATCTGCAACGACCTGCGCCTGCTGTCCAGCGGCCCACGCACCGGCATCAACGAAATCAACCTGCCAGCGCGTCAGCCAGGCAGCTCGATCATGCCAGGCAAGGTCAACCCGGTTATCCCGGAAGCGGTTAACCAGGTAGCGTTCCAGATCATCGGCAACGACCTGGCGCTGACCATCGCAGCCGAAGGCGGCCAACTGCAACTGAACGTGATGGAACCGCTGATCGCGTTCAAGATCTTCGACTCGATCCGCCTGCTGCAACGCGCCATGGACATGCTGCGCGAGCACTGCATCGTCGGCATCACTGCCAACGAAGAGCGCTGCCGCGAACTGGTCGAGCACTCGATCGGTCTGGTCACCGCGCTGAACCCGTACATCGGCTATGAAAACGCCACCCGCATCGCCCGTATCGCCCTCGAAAGCGGCCGCGGCGTGCTGGAACTGGTGCGCGAAGAAGGCTTGCTCGACGACGAAATGCTCGCCGACATCCTGCGCCCGGAAAACATGATTGCTCCGCGTCTGGTTCCGCTTAAGGCTTGATCAAACGCTGCACACGCTCACCAGGTCGAGGGACTAGACACCTCTCACCTTTTGAGGGCTTGGGGATTTATTCCCCAAGCCCTTTTTTTTAACTATTTGGCAGCAAGACAGAATGTCTGGAAGCTGAAAAATGTGGGAGCGGGCTTGCTCGCGAAGGCAGTGTGTCAGTCACCAGAAATGGTGGATGCAAGACCGCATTCGCGAGCAAGCCCGCTCCCACATGAAACAGCTTTCACATAAGCCCGACGCCGGTAACGTCGGGTGTTTCAAAGCTTCGTTTCGTCGCTTGCACCACAATCGTGCAGACGGACGGCACGCTCATCGGTATAGTGCCGCCCCTCTTCGCGTGAGCGGTCGTCGGTAACGAGGCCCAAACCCATGCGAAACCCGAACTAATAACAAACCCGCAATATGAAATCGGGACGAACCTTCGCCTCACCTGTTTTGCCGCGTGCAATCCGGTGTAACGCGATATTTCTGACCGCACAGCATTTGCCTACACAAAAAACAGCGAGGAATAATCCATGCTCGAAGTCATTAACGACTTCCTCTCAGGGAAAGTACTGATCGTGCTCATTGTCGGGCTCGGTAGCTACTTCACGATCCGCTCGCGTTTCGTTCAATTGCGTCACTTCTTCCACATGTTCGCCGTGTTCCGCGACAGCCTCAAAAGCAGCGCCGGGCAACTCAGTTCGTTCCAGGCGTTGATGCTCAGCCTCGCCGGCCGCGTCGGTGCGGGTAACATCGCCGGTGTCGGTATCGCCGTGACCCTGGGTGGTCCAGGTGCGGTGTTCTGGATGTGGGTGACCGCGCTGGTCGGCATGTCCAGCAGCTTCTTCGAATGCTCCCTCGGCCAGCTCTACAAGCGCTGCGATTCCGACGGCACCTACCGTGGCGGCCCGTCCTATTACATCCAGCACGGCCTGCAGAAACGCTGGCTGGGCATGATCATGGCGTTCCTGCTGCTGATCACCTTCGGCTTCGCTTTCAACGGTCTGCAATCCCACGCCGTGACCCACTCGCTGAACAACGCGTTCGGCCTCGACACCACTTACACCGGTCTGGCCCTGGCGGTGTTGCTGGGTCTGGTGTTCATCGGTGGGATCAAGCGCATCGCCAAGGTCGCTGACCTGCTGGTGCCGGTGAAAACCCTGGTGTACATCGGCGTGACCATCTACGTGATCGTGCTGCAATTCGATCACGTGCCGGCGATGCTGATGACCATCGTCAAAAGCGCGTTCGGTCTGGATCAAGCCTTCGGCGGCCTGATCGGCAGCGCCATCGTCATGGGCGTGAAGCGTGGCGTGTTCGCCAACGAAGCAGGCCTGGGCAGTGCGCCAAACGTGGCTGCTGTCGCATCGGTCGAGCACCCGGTGGCACAGGGTGTGGTTCAGGCGTTCAGCGTGTTCCTCGACACCTTCGTGATCTGCACCTGCACCGCGTTGCTGATCCTGCTCTCGGGCTTCTACACCCCAGGCTTCGAAGGCGATGGCATTGCCCTGACCCAGAACTCCCTGGCCGCCGTGGTCGGTGACTGGGGCCGGAGTTTCATCTCCGTGGCCCTGTCGTTGTTCGTGTTCACCTCGATCCTCTACAACTACTACCTGGGCGAGAGCAACCTGCGTTTCCTGATCGGTGAAAACCGCAAAGCGCTGATCGGCTACCGCGCGCTGGTATTGGTGCTGATCTTCTGGGGCGCTATCGAAAACCTCGGCACGGTGTTCGCCTTCGCGGACATCACCATGACCCTGCTGGCATTCGTGAACCTGATCGCGCTGTTCCTGCTGTTCAAAGTCGGCATGCGCATCCTGCGTGACTACGATGACCAGCGCGCGGCCGGCATCAAGACGCCCGTGTTCGATTCGAGCAAATTCCCGGATCTGGACCTGGACTTGAAAGCGTGGCCAGCCAATCCGCCAGTGGCCGCCACCAAGGCTGAAGCCGAGCCGCAAGGCGTACCCGCAGCGCAACGCTGATCGGTAAACGACGGGTGCACAACCTGTGGGAGCCAGCCTGCTGGCGATGACGGACTGTCAGATGACACATTAGTGTCTAACATACCGCTATCGCGAGCAGGCTCGCTCCCACCTGCCAGGAGATTTCCCCCATGACTCCCAATTCCTATCCTGCCGCCCAGCACGTCATGGTGCTCTACACCGGTGGCACCATCGGTATGCAAGCCAGCGCCCACGGCCTGGCCCCGGCGTCCGGTTTCGAAGCCCGGATGCGCGAGTATCTGCACAGCCAGCCTGACCTTGTCGTACCGCAGTGGCGCTTTCGTGAGATGTCGCCGCTGATCGACAGCGCCAACATGACCCCTGATTACTGGCAGCAACTGCGTGAAGCGGTCGTCGACGCCGTCGATGTCCAGGGCTGCGACAGCGTGTTGATCCTGCATGGCACCGACACCCTCGCCTACAGCGCGGCGGCCATGAGTTTTCAATTGCTCGGCCTGCACGCCCGCGTGGTGTTCACCGGTTCCATGCTGCCGGCCGGCGTGACCGACAGCGATGCCTGGGAAAACCTCAGTGGCGCGCTGGTTGCTTTGGGTCAGGGCCTGGCGCCGGGCGTTCATCTGTACTTCCATGGCGAGCTGCTGGACCCGACCCGTTGCGCGAAGGTGCGCAGTTTCGGTCGTCATCCGTTCAAGCGACTTGAGCGTCAGGGTGGCGGTGAAAAGGCTTCTTCGATACCGGCATCGCTGACCTACAACCAGCCCAGGCAATTGGCGAAAGTCGCTGTGCTGCCGCTGTTCCCCGGCATCGGCGCCGAGATACTGGACGGCCTGCTCGACAGCGGCATTCAAGGCCTGGTGCTGGAATGCTACGGCAGCGGTACCGGGCCGAGCGACAATCCAGAGTTCCTCGCCAGCCTGGAACGGGCGCGGGACAAAGGGGTTGTCGTTGTAGCCGTCACCCAATGCCATGAAGGTGGCGTCGAGCTGGATGTTTACGAGGCAGGCAGTCGTTTGCGCGGTGTCGGCGTGCTTTCGGGTGGCGGCATGACTCGCGAAGCCGCGTTCGGCAAGTTGCATGGCTTGTTGGGTGCCGGGCTCGACACCGCTGAAGTGCGGCGCCTTGTTGAACTCGACCTGTGCGGCGAACTGAGCTGAATTGAGCTGACACAATACAAAACCCTGTGGGAGCGGGCTTGCTCGCGAAGACGGCAGCATATCCTGCATCAATGTGACTGACAGGACGCTTTCGCGAGCAAGCCCGCTCCCACAGGATCGTCGTTGGGCATGTAACTTGCTCGCCTCCAGCTACTTAACGGCTGGAACACACCCCATGCTGCACTCCCACCTCACCACCCTCAACGCTGTCTCTCTGGTGCTCAACACCTTCAAGGCCGAGGGCTTGTCCAGCGAAGCGCTGCTGGCCGGTAGCGGCATCAGCACGGCGGATCTGAGCCGGGCGGACACGCGTATCACCACCAATCAGGAGATGCAGGTCTGCGCCAACGCCGTCGCGCTCAAGCGTGACATCGGCCTGGAATTGGGTCGGCGAATGCATGTGTCGTCCTACGGCATGCTCGGGTACGCCTTACTCACCAGCGCCACTTTAGGTGACGCCTTGCGGCTGGCACTGCACTACCCGGCGCTATTGGGAACACTGTTCGAGTTGAGCCTGGAAGAAGATAACGAGCGCATCTGGCTCACCGCTGGCGACTATCGGGAAAACCCTGCGCTGGCGCCATTCAATGTCGAGTTTTGCCTGGTGTCGATGAAGGTCACTTGCGAAGACCTGCTCGGCCAACCGTTGCCGCTGCTGGGCGCCCGCTTCGAATACCCGGCGCCGGACTATCAGGCACGCTACACCGAACGTTTCGATTGCCCCTTGCAGTTCGACGCTGCGTCCAACGCCTTTGCCTTCGACAAAGCCTGGCTGGAGCACCCCCTGCCTCTGGCCGACGCCGTCACCCATCAGGCCATGGCCGAACGCTGCCGCAAACAAAACACCGAGTTCACGGGTCGTCAGGTTTGGCTGGGCCGCATCCGCCAACTCCTCGCAGCACAATTGAGCGCAGCGCCGGGCCTGGATGGGCTGGCTGAACAGTTGAACTGCTCGGCACGCACCTTGCGCCGACATCTCAAGGACTTGGGGTGCAGCTATCAAGAGCTGCTCGATGAACTGCGGTTCGAGCAGGCCAAACGCATGCTCTGCGAGGACCAACTACCGATCTATCAAATCGCCGAGGCATTGGGGTTCAGCGAAACCGCGAGTTTCCGCCATGCGTTCGTGCGCTGGAGCGGCGTGGCGCCGAGTCAGTTCAGGCCCTGACCACCCTTGTGGCGAGGGAGCTTGCTCCCGCTGGTCTGCGCAGCAGACCCAAACCAACCACCGCATTCCTCCCTTCAGAGAGCATTTGCCGGGTTGCGACTGCTGCGCAGCCGAGCGGGAGCAAGCTCCCTCGCCACAGAGGGGCGAATTCCGGTCAATTCTTTTGGCCATATCGATCCCCTTTTGGCCTTTCCTGCCGTTCTCTCAAACGCCGCGCGCCGCAAGACTGTGTTCAACCGAATCAGCCTGCGGAGAACAAGAAATGCTGACGATCTACTCGGACGATCACCACCTGCACCACGGCCGTTGCGAATTGATGGACGGGCAACTGATGCCCTGCTTCGAAATGCCTTCGCGAGCCGACCATGTTCTGCAGCGCGTGCAGTGCCGCGACCTCGGTCCGGTCGAAGCGCCGCAGGATTTCGGCCTCGACCCGATCGCGCGCGTCCACAGCCGCGACTACCTCGACTTCTTCAAAGGTGCCTGGGCGCGCTGGACCGAATTCGGTACCGACGGCGACTTGCTGCCCTACACCTGGCCGGCCCGCACCCTGCGCCGGATCATCCCCACCAGCCTGCACGGCCAACTCGGTTATTACAGCTTCGACGGCGGCGCGCCGATTACCGCCGGCACCTGGCAAGCGGCGTACAGCGCGGCGCAAGTCGCGTTGACCGCTCAAGCCGTCATTCAACGCGGCGCCCGCAGTGCCTTCGCCCTGTGTCGCCCACCAGGACATCACGCCGCCAGCGATTTGATGGGCGGTTATTGCTACCTCAACAATGCCGCCATCGCTGCACAGGCGTTCCTCGATCAGGGCCATAAAAAGGTCGCGATCCTCGACGTCGATTACCACCACGGCAATGGCACTCAATCGATTTTCTATGAGCGCAGCGACGTGCTGTTCACCTCGATCCATGGTCATCCCGAAGCCGAGTTCCCGTTCTTCCTCGGCTATGAAGATGAACGGGGTGAAGGGGCCGGCGAAGGCTTCAACTTCAACTACCCTTTGCCCGCCGGGAGCGGTTGGGACAGTTGGAGTGCCGCGCTGGAACAAGCCTGCAAAGAGATCGAAAAGTACGGCGCCGATATCGTCGTCGTTTCCCTGGGCGTCGATACGTTCAAGGACGATCCGATCTCCCAGTTCAAGCTCGACAGCCCGGATTACCTGGCCATGGGCGCACGCATCGCGGGCCTCGGCAAGCCAACGCTGTTCGTGATGGAAGGCGGCTACGCGGTAGAAGAAATCGGCATCAACGCCGTGAACGTTCTCGAAGGTTTTGAAAGCGCCCAATGAGGAATTAGAACAATGATCAGTCTCAAGCGTTTTATCGCTCCCGCTCTGTGCGCCACCGTGCTCAGTGGCGCCGTTCATGCTGAAGAGCGAACGTTGCGCGTCTACAACTGGTTCGACTACATCACCCCCAAAGCGCTGGAAGACTTCAAGGCCCAGAACACCCAGACCAAACTGGTCTACGACATCTTCGACACCAACGAAGCGCTAGAGGCCAAGCTGCTGACCGGCAACTCCGGTTATGACGTGGTGGTGCCGTCCAACGTGTTCCTTGCCAAGCAGATCGAGGCCGGCGTTTTCCAGCCACTGGATCGCAGCAAACTGCCGAACTGGAACCACCTCGATCCCAAGCTGATGAAGCTGATCGAAGCCAACGATCCGGGCAACAAATTTGCCGTGCCGTACATGTACGGGACCATCCTGATCGGCTTCAACCCGGACAAGATCAAGGCTGCGCTGGGTGACAACGCACCGGTGGACAGCTGGGACCTGATCTTCAAGGAAGAGAACATCAGCAAGCTCAAGCAGTGCGGCGTGGCCTTGCTCGACTCGCCGTCGGAGATCCTGCCACTGGCCCTGCAACACCTCGGCCTGGACCCCAACAGCAAGAAGCCGGCGGACTACGACAAGGCTGAAGCGTTGTTGATGAAGATCCGTCCGTACGTCACCTACTTCCATTCCTCGAAGTACATGGCCGACATCGCCAACGGTGACATCTGCGTCGCGGTCGGTTATTCCGGCAGCTTCTCCCAGGCCGCCAACCGCGCCAAGGAAGCCAAGAACGGCGTGATCGTCGACATGCGCCTGCCCAAAGAAGGCGCGCCGATCTGGTTCGACATGCTCTCCATCCCCAAAGGCGCGAAGAACCCGGAAGACGCCTACACCTTCATCAACTACTTGTTGCAGCCGCAGGTGATTGCGCCGGTCAGCGACTTCGTCGGCTACCCGAACCCGAACAAGGACGCCACCGAAATGGTCGACCCAGCGATCCGCAACAACCCGAACCTGTACCCGACCGAAACGGCGATGAGCACGCTGTACACCCTGCAACCGCTGCCCCGTGACGCCGAACGGGCGCGGACCCGGGCCTGGACCAAGATCAAGTCGGGGACCTGAACAACCCATCGTTTACGCACCATTGAAGACCTGCCCCGTGCGGGTCTTTTTTTTACCTGACGATATTTAAGTACCGCCCGACCGATCCCCCACCCCGCTACTTTCTGAACCTGACCGACGCGTTGGCGCACACGTCCCAGCCACTCAGAAAGGAATGCACATGTCTTCTACCGAAACGAATGCTGTCGAAGCCGATGCGGCATCCAGCAATCCAAGTGATCTGCTCACCCAACTGGTCACTGGCCCCTCTATCAGGGAGGTGGCCACTCGTATTCTTCGAGACGACCTGAAAAAGCTGTACCCACAATTGGACATTAACCCCGCAATGGCGATGGTCGTCACACCGACCTGGAAAATCATCGCCGGGACTGTCCACCCCGGATCATTGAGATTCGAGTCATTGACGGACACGCTGCTGCGGCACTCCGGCTCAGGCGAGTCGGTGACCTATCTCGACGGTGAACATTTCCTGAGCCTGAATCCCGGAGCGACTACGCCTATCCACCTTCCGGTCAAGATCGATGCGATAGGACGCCTGATCAATAAGCTGTCCCCCCTCCTGTTGGTGGCTTATCAGGAACAACAACTCGAGTACTGGGACCGACCCACCCATGGCACGACCCTGCGTTGGCAGGAGTTGTCGCAGTCATTGCGCCAGGTCTGGAATGTAAAAAAAGTTGAGGGTTGGGATGTGCACCAGCTGGCCATTGCGAGCAATGTCTTCAACTATCCCGATGCAAAGTTGCGTACCCCCCATGACACCTACAAGATTCGGGTCTGCCTGATCGACCTCGACCGGCTCGATGGCGCAGTGTCCAGCCACCTCAATCGTACGGATCTGACCGTCGTGATCGGCACCGTCGGGACACGCACGATCGTTCTGACCCACTCCATCGCAACGGGCTTTCTGGCGTATGAATCGTTGGAAAAGCTGGGCGAGGTCTTGCCGAAGTATGTTGAAAAGCTGCCCCCCGAGGCCACGCTTCAATGGCGCCTGTTCGAACCCTCCGGGAATTTTTTTGATCATCAGGCCATCGCACTGATTGCGCTCCAGGCTGATGCTATTGCCAGCCTGGAGATTGCAAAACGGACCAACAGGCCGGCGATCAACACCCTCACCCATCCCGCAGCAGAGGTGAGCGGCAGGACTCAAACCGAGCAGGATTCGCACTTCGAAAAGGTGCAGCGGCTGATCCCCGAATGGCTGAAAAACGCTTCGCCATTCGATCTGGGTTGCTACAGCCGACACCTGTTCGATCTGGCGCTGCTGCAACTGCGTAACAGCGGAAAATCCTTCGACGACGATATTGCTCCGATCAAGACATTCGCGCTGGATGCACTTCGGGCCCACATGCTCAAAAGCCACAGCGACGTTGCCACCATGAAGCTCGAGAACGTCGAGATCGTTATTGTCAGTCAAGTGGTGTGGGGGACATTCACGGCTCCCGGCATGAGCGAGACCAAACGCCTGGACCTTGCCGAACTGGCACTTGAGAACCTCATCGCCCTTCCGCTGGGCAACCAGTCGGTGCAGTACAAAGACGGCACAGCGGTGCCGACCTGGATGACGGCCGACTATGTCAAGACGGCCATCAGCGCTGTCGATATCGGTGCGACCTACCCCGCGTGGGTCAAGAGCAAGCTACTGGATGACCCGCTGGAATCGCTGCGGCGTCAACGCCTCTACGCCAGTAACCTGCGTATTCAGCTGGCGCTGCAAGCATTGCAAAGCAAAATCCTGGGCGAACATGGCATCGACGAAAAGGGCTATCGCTACGTCGTGGCGGCAATGAATGTGCTGAACGCCGACCGGTGGGTCGACGGACAAGAGATCGTCATCCGCCCGCTGGCGTTCATCCCCAGCCAGCGGAATGACAAAACCCCTGATGAAGTCACCAACATGTTTGTGATCGGGCCACGGGACATGGACAAGGGGCCCTGCATTCTCTATCGCCCACTGCTTGAGCAACCGCTGACGCAGTACCCCACGGCCGCCAACCTGCTGTATGCGATCAAACACTCCAAGGAGCTGCGGGCATCAACCCTGGCATGGTTGCCGGACAACGTTCGGTTCAACTATTCGCAGTATGTCTTCCCGGGGGAATTGCCTTCGGTCTGGACGTTGTCACAACTGCTGGTCGACTCAAGCATTGCCCGGCAGATGAGCGGGCCGGTGTCGTTCGGGCAGAAAGTGATCGAACACGACCGCCTGATGAAACTGTTCAAGGCCAACGCCAACGCGCTGATCATGAAGAGCGAGCGGGATTCGGTGTCCAATGCCGAAAGCCGCTGGGCCAGTTTCAAACAACACGCCTGGATGATATTCAGCGCCGTGTTGCCGTTTCTCGGTCGAACCGCCGGAACGGCTGCGTGGATCTGGCAGATTCTGGACGATCTGCAAGAAGGCATCGAGGCCCGGGAAAACCAGGATACGACGGCACAATGGTCCGCCCTGACCGACTTGTTCCTGACCCTGGGCATGGTGCTGGCTCACCACGCGACCGCCCGACGCCAACCCGAACGGGACCGTGTATCGCAGACCGAAAAGCCCGTTATTGCCGGCACGCAGAAAAGTCCTCCGGCCCAGACCCCGGCCAGCATACAACTGCCTGATATTGCTGACGATTATCTGCCGGCTGAACACCAGTCCTCGCTTCACCCAACAACCGTACTCAATAACAACAGCGCAGGGCTTGGGCCAACCCTGGACCGATACAAAATCCCCAAACCGCAAGGACTCGGAGCGGCCAGTACCGAAGGCTTGTACAAACACCTCTATGCACATCAGTCCAAATACTATGCCCCGGTTGGCGAACGATGGTTCGAAGTCTTCATGAACGACGATGAAATCGTTCAGATCATCGATACCCGCAAGCAACCTTCCATCACCGGCCCCTTGTTGATCAACAATTCCAAAGGCGAATGGGTGATCGATATCAGGCTGCGACTGCGGGGTGGCGGCAAGAAAAGCAGGCTCAAGGCATTGCAAAAGGCCAACGCAAGCAAGACCGCCGAGATCAAGACTCATCTGGCCGTTTTCGATGCGCAGATGGCGGCCAAACGAAAAAGTATTACCGACGCCTACAAAGCCATGAAAGAGGCTCCCGCAGAAACAGTCGATGCCGCTCGACAAACATTTCTCGAAAAACTTGAGGAACGCACCGTCGAATATGAAACGACGATCGAGAAAGTCAAATCGCTCAGTCTGGTCGAAGAAGTGCCCAACTATCGCGTCGCGATGATCGAAATGCTGGGAACTCAACTGTTTTTCAACCAAACCTGGATCGACGAGAAATACCCGGCATTCGTCGATGCCCTGAAGCTGACCACGGAACATCTCGATGCCGAAGAAAAAAGCGGCTCTCCTCCTCCCACCGGGACGTTTGAAACCATGTCAGACCTGACCGAAGGGATTATTCAGAAGGTCGAGTTCGCTCAGTTGCGCTTCCAGGAGTTGAGGCGACTGGGCAAAAACGCTGAGCAATTGCTCCTCGATTACCAAAAATCACTGCCTAAATTCAACCTCCCGGACCTCAAGTCCCTACAAGTCACCCTTGCCCGCGAGCTGTGCCTCAAATCTGGCGAAACGCCCGAACGGTCTGCAGCCAAAGCTTCCATCGAGCAGATTGTCGAAGATGCCGATCTGACGGTGAATAGTGCAATGGAGTTGATGGGTGATGAGCAGCTGCTGAACACGGGTGACCGGATCGAGGCCTTGAACAGTCTGGTCGACCAGTTCGCCGCCATCGAACAGCGCCTCAAGAGCTTCACAGCGACCTACCAGGAGCAGATCGTGCAAAAGCAATTTGTGCGACTGCAGGGCCGTATCGAGGAGTTCAATCAACAGACCGTAAGGCATCTGGCGGACTTGCTGCGCGAGCAGCGACTCCTGGAGCCTGTGCCCGGCCCGTCACGCACCTCATCGGCATCAAACAAGAGGGTCATCACGACGCGCTTCAAAGGCACCCTGATCGGACATACCCGGAAAAACGCGCCGGGAAAAATGGTCCTCGTGGACGTCACAGCCCCGGTGACCGGCAAGGTGATCGCCACTTTCCACGAAAAGACCCCTGGGGTCTGGGTCGAACGGCTGACGAAGAAACCGCAGGCTCCCAAAGGGCGCCTGCCTGACCCGGGGGCACGCATAACGGCAGGACAATCGCTGCTGGATTCTCTGCCCGCCTTTATGCAACGTGCCGAAGCTGACTCAAAACAGTCCTGGCAGCTCCCGGTGGAAATAGAGGAAGCGTTCCACCAGCAGGCCTCTCGCCTTGAAGAAGCCGCCAAGGCGATCAACGCAGCGCTCATCCAAAGCAATGCCACGCTGGATCATACGAACGAGGCACAACCGGTATTGACGCAACTGGCCACACAAACCACCCGACTCTATGCCGAAGGCCATCGCCTGCGGCTTGAAATGACCAAACGACAACCGCCTACCGCCGCCCGCGTCGAGTGGTTACACAGCAAAGGCGAAGTCGACATCGTGCACGTGGGAGACCGACGTCGACTCAAAGGGCAGCGCCGGGACTATCTGCAGGAATACGAAGTGCGGGAAGCCACCACCGCCCGCGTGCTTTGGTACGCCCACTTTCACTACGCCCAGCTCAAGGACGAGGTCCAGGCCTATACCGCCGCTCATTTGAAAACCCGCGAGCAACGGCTGCTTGGCAGTGTCGATATAGGGGCAAGCACCAGCAACCAGGAAGCGATCGAGATCTATCGCAGCAGGATCAGCCCTCAGCTGGCCCGATCGCTGTTCCTTCCCAAGGTGAGCACTTCCTGACGCACCCTCCACCGACCAGCTCTCCCGTTCATCTCGCTGTCAGCGTCCAAGACATTGCACAGCGAGATGAAAAGACGATCCTGCAGCCGACTACGTACTGCGTCGAATCACCAGTGCGCCCTTTACCGGCGCCAGGTACTGCGCAAACGCGCAAGCGCTGATTCGATGGCCGCTTCCGGCACCGCCGCAAAACCGAGCACCAGCCCCGCTCGCTGATCCGCCGGGGTGCTCGAATCCGGCAACCAGTAGCTGCTCAGGCCATTGATCTCGACATCGACGCTGGCGGCGGCTTCAATCAGTTCGCGCTCGCGGGCCTGAGTGTCGACCGCCACCGTCAAGTGCAGCCCTGCCGCCACACTCGGCAGGCTGCCAACCCCGGGAATGTCCGAGGGCCAGTTGGCCAGAAGCGTGTTGCGGCGACTCAACGCAGCGCGACGCATGCGGCGGATGTGCCGTTGGAAATGCCCGGCCGCCATGAACTCGGCCATGACGGCCTGGGTGCTCACCTCGGAATGCCGAACATCGACCGCGCGACGCTGGGCGAAAGCGTCCACCAATGCCGGTGGCAGCACCAGATAACCCAGGCGCAATGCCGGGAAAGCCACTTTGCCGAACGTGCCGACGTAGAGCACCCGCCCGTGACGATCCAGCGCAGCCAGCGGTGCCAGTGGCGCGCCGCTGTAACGGTACTCGCCATCGTAATCATCCTCGACGATCCAACCCTCGGTTCGCTCGGCCCAGGCCAACAACTCCAGCCGCCGCGCCAGACTCATCACCACCCCGGTCGGGTATTGATGCGACGGCGTGACATAGGCCAATCGACAATCGTCGAGCCCGTTCAATTCGGTGCAGTCGATGCCCTCGCTGTCCACCGCCACCCCGTGCAATCGCGCACCGGCCACGGCGAATGCATGACCTGCCGCCCGATATCCTGGATTCTCGATCGCGACGCCATCGCCTGGCTCAACCAGCAGCTGTGCACAAAGGCTAATCCCCTGCTGTGCGCCACTGGTGATCACTATTTGCTCAGCCGTGCACTGCATCCCCCGGGAGCTGCGCAAATACGCGGCAATCAGGCCGCGCAAACGGGCGTCGCCTGCCGGATCGCCATAACACAACTGCTGCAAATCCGGTTTACGCCAGAAAGCCGCATTCAGCTTGGCCCAAACCTCGAAAGGAAACAGGTCGAACGCCGGAACACCGACCCGAAACGCACGGGGCGGACCACTCGGCGGCAAGGCCAAATGGTTCTTTTCCACGCGTCCGAGTGCACCGCTGTGGATAACTTTGCTGGATGAAACCACAGGTAAATCCAGCCAATTTGTGGATAAGGCTGTGGGTAACCCTGTTGACAACCCTGTGGATACTTTTGTGGATAGTTTTTTCACCGGCAACACGGATTGAGGCAATTGCGCGACATATGTCCCGTCACCCACACGTCCTTCAATAAAGCCCTCGGCGTAGAGCTGATCGTAGGCCCGAACCACGCTGTTTCGGGAAATCGACAACGCCGCCGCCAGATCGCGACTGGCCGGTAATCGCGTACCGCTGGCCAGCCGACCGTCGAGTACTCGCACCCGCAAGGCTTGATAGAGCTGACGACTCAAACCCTGACGGCGATCGAGTTCGATACCCGCCGGGTTGAATGACAAGGACAGTGGCTCGCGGGTCATGGCAATGGACCTATGAAATTGGTCGTTAATGGCTCTTACAACAGACCAATAGCCTGCCTAGGATGCAGGCATTCGCCAAGGAAAATCTCCATGTACACGCCAAGCAGCTTTGCCATCGATGATTTGCATGAACTGCACAAGCAGATACTCGGCACCCGCCTCGCGGTGTTGGTCACACACGGGGAACAAGGTCTGCAAGCCAGCCATTTGCCGCTGCTGTTGAGTTCAGACCAGGGCCCGAATGGCACGCTTTACGGACACTTTGCCAAGGCCAATCCGCAATGGAAGGAACTGCAGAACGGCGCCGAAGCCCTGGTGATTTTTGCCGGTGCCGACGCTTACGTCAGCCCGGGGTTTTACCCGAGCAAAGCCGAGCATGGCAAAGTCGTGCCGACCTGGAATTACGTCGCCGTGCATGCGTACGGCACGGCCGAAGTATTCACCGATGCCGATCGCCTGCGCACGCTGGTCAGTGCGCTGACTGATCGTCATGAAGCGGGTCGCGCCAGTCCATGGAAGGTCGCCGATGCGCCCGCCGACTACATTGACGGAATGCTCAAGGCCATCGTCGGTTTTGCCTTGCCGATCCAGCGCCTGGAAGGCAAACGCAAGTTCAGCCAGAACCGCAACGCTGCAGACATCACCGGTGTGCGCGAGGGGCTTGCCGCCAGCCCCGATGTGCACGACCAGGCCCTCGCCCACTTGATGCGTTAAGGAACGAACATGAGTCAGATCGACATCCGCCAGGTCACCGCCGACGACCACGCCGCCTGGTTGCCCTTGTGGCAAGCGTACCTGCGTTTCTACAACACCGAACTGCCTGAGGCCGTCACCCAAAGCACCTGGCAACGCCTGCTCGACCCGAGCGAACCGACCCATGCCGCGCTGGCCTGGGCCAATGGCAAAGCGGTGGGCATGGTGCACTTCATCTACCATCGTTCGAACTGGAGCATCGAAAACTCCTGCTACCTGCAAGACCTGTTGGTAACGCCTGAAACCCGCGGCACTGGCGTCGGCCGGCAGTTGATCGAATTCGTTTACGCCACAGCCAAAGAGGACGGTTGCTGCAAGGTCCACTGGCTGACCCACGAAACCAACGCCACCGCGATCCAGCTCTACGAGCGCATCGCCGAACGCCCCGGTTTCATCCAGTTTCGCAAAGCCCTGTAAGGTTCAAGGAGAACAGCATGTCGACTTCACTCGCCGACTGGAAAGGCGTTCCGGCGCCATCCGTCCAAACCATTGAAGGGCGTTTCATCCGCCTGGAAAAACTCGATCCGGCGCGTCATGCCGACGGATTGTGGAAGGCCCTGCAAGGCCCGGGTTCCGACCCGAAACTCTGGGACTATTTGCCTTACGGGCCGTTCCCGGAACGCAGTGCGTTCAACGATTGGCTGAACAATCACGCGGCCAATAGCGATCCATATTTTTTCAGTGTGATCGACCGTGCCAGCGGCGATGTGCAAGGCCTCCTCAGTTTGATGTCGATTGTTCCTTCGCAAGGCCGAATCGAGATCGGCCATGTCACTTTCGGTGCGCCGATGCAGCGCTCGCCGAAAAGCACCGAGGCGGTTTATTTGCTCGCCAGGGAATCCTTTGCGCTGGGTTATCGCCGTCTGGAGTGGAAGTGCAACAACGGCAACGCCCGCTCCAAATACGCGGCCGAGCGGCTGGGGTTCAGCTTTGAAGGGGTGTTCCGCCAGCACATGGTGGTCAAGGGACAGAATCGGGATACGGCGTGGTATTCGATTCTGGACTCGGAATGGCCAGCAATCGGGGCGGGGTTTGAGCGCTGGCTGTCCGATGAGAACCAGACGGATTCGGGGCAGGTGAAAACCCTGGCCGAGTGCCGCGGGTAATCTTCGGCGACCTGACCGACGCCTTCGCGGGCAAGCCCGCTCCCACAGGGTTTGGGGTCGCTCACACTGTGTGATTAGCCCGATCCAATGTGGGAGCGGGCTTGCTCGCGAATGGCTTCACGCCAATTTCTGGGCAAGTACCGCAATATGCTCCGGCCCAATCCCGCAGCAACCACCTAAATGACTGGCGCCGCGTTCTTTCCAATCAGCCGCCCACTGCAAATAACCCGGCGGATCGAGATCTTCGCGCAGCGGGTCCAGACCGTCGTTGGCCGTGGCCTCTTTCGGTTGCGGCGGGAAGGCATTGGCGTACGCGCCGATGTGAATTTTCACCCCCAGACGTTCGAAGGTTTCCCGCGCGGCATCAATCGCAGCACCGATCACTTCCGGCTGGCTGCAGTTGAACAGCAACGTCTCGACGCCCAGCTCCGCCGCCACGGTGGCGGCTTCAGCCACCGACTCACCCGAACGCAGGCGCGGCACTTCATCCGTGTCTTCATCCTTCAGGGTAAACGACAGCCAGAACGGCTTGCCGTCCGTTGGCAGACCGGCGTGGATCGCTCGCGCTTCAATGATCGAGCTCTGGGTTTCCGCCAGCCACAGATCGACATGAGGCGCCAACCCCTTCACCAGCGGCGCCAACAATTCAGTCGCCCGAGCAGCGTCGAAAAGGTCCGGACGATAGGACCCAAACAGCGGCGGCAATGAGCCGGCCACGCGCACCGCTTTACCCGAAGCCTCTACAGCGCGCCGCGCCAGCTCACCGGCCAACGCCGCGAGCGCCTGCCCTTCTGCTGCAAAACGCGCTTCGCCAATGTGAAACGGCACCACTGCGTAACTGTTGCTGGTGATCACGTTCGCACCGCTTTCGATATAAGCCGTGTGCACCGCCTCTACCGCTTGCGGCGCTTCGCTCAAGGCCAGCGCCGACCACTCGGGCTGTCTGAACGGCGCGCCTCGACGCTGCAACTCACGACCCATGCCGCCATCCAGAATTACCGTGCTTGCTGTGCCCATATGCTTTTCACTCATAAGCTTATGAAAATAACTCACTATCAGAGTCGTTCTTATAACTATTTAATACGCACCATCCGGTTAATAACAACCTCTTTTTTATCAGGGATCGACTGTGAAATTCCAACCACTCCTGGCCCTGGGCCTGACGATTCTGGCTGCCTCCACCCAAGCCTTTGGCGGCGCCACGCTGGATCGCGTCGAAAAAAACAAAGAGCTCGTGGGCGTGTTGATGGAAAGCTATCCACCCTTCTCGTTCCTCAATGATCAGAACCAGCTCGATGGATTCGACGTCGACGTGGCCAAGGCCGTGGCAGACAAACTGGGCGTCAGACTGCGCCTCGAAACCCCGTCCTGGGACGTGATCGCCGCTGGCCGCTGGAGTGGGCGCTACGACATCTGCATCTGCTCCATGACCCCGAGCAAGGCCCGCGCCGAGGTCTTCGACTTCCCGGTCGAGTACTACGCCTCGCCTGCGGTGATCGTGGTCAACGCCAAGGACGACAGCATCCACGGCGCCAAGGACTTGAGTGGCAAGAAAGTCGGCCTCACCAGTGCCTCCAGCTACGAAAGCTACCTGAACAAAAACCTGGTAATCGAAGGCGCCGAAGACACTCAATTGCAGTACCCGTTCGAGGACGTGCAGATCGCGCCGTATGACACTGACAACGTGGCATTCCAGGACCTCGGCCTGGGCGCCGGCGTTCGACTGGACGCGATCCTCACCAACCTTGTCACCGCCCAACCGCGCCTGACCGAGGACAAACGCTTCAAGCTCGCCGGCAAGCCGCTGTACTCGGAACCAAACTCGGTGGCCATTGAAAAAGGCGACGCCCAGTGGGACGCCAAAGTGCGTGACGTCTTCGCTCAGCTGAAACAGGACGGCACCCTGAGCAAGCTGTCGCAAAAATGGATCGGCGCCGACATCAGCAAATGACTTCTTTCCCAAAACCTCCCCAGCCGCCGCAACCGGTGGCTGAGTCGCGGCTGCAACGGATCTTCGGTTTTCGCACGCGGCTGTACCTGACCTGGGCAGCGATGCTCGGGTTGTTCGCCAGCTTCTTCCTGAGCTTCGACCTGAAGTTCTCGATCATCCTCGACAAACTGCCGAACCTGATCGGCCTGCACCTGGCGCCTAACGGCTTCCTGCAGGGCGCGGCGCTGACTTTGTTTCTATGCCTGTGCTCGATCGTGACTTCCTCGCTGCTGGGCTTCATCACCGCCCTGGCGCGGCTGTCGAAAAGTGCCGTGGCCTTCGGAATTGCGAGCTTCTATGCCTCGTTCTTTCGTGGCACACCACTACTGATCCAGATCCTGCTGATCTACCTCGGCCTGCCACAACTCGGCATCGTCCCGGGCGCCATTGCCGCCGGCATCATCGCCCTGTCGCTGAACTACGGCGCCTACCTGAGCGAAATCTTCCGCGCCGGCATCCTCGGTGTCCCCCACGGCCAACGCGAAGCGTCCCTGGCCCTGGGCATGCGCGAAACCGTGATCTTCTGGCGCGTCACCCTGCCCCAGGCCATGCGCACCATCATCCCGCCGACCACCAACCAATTCATCTCGATGCTCAAAGACTCCTCGCTGATCTCGGTAATGGGGGTTTGGGAAGTGATGTTTTTGGCGCAATCGTATGGGCGCTCGAGCTATCGCTACATCGAGATGCTGACAACAGCGGCGGTGATTTATTGGCTGATGTCGATTGGGCTGGAGCTGATTCAGGCGCGGATGGAGCGGCATTATGGGAAGGCGTATTTGAGCCGTAGTTAGCGAAAGGCAGATGAGTTTCCGAGTTTGCGATAGCCGACCATGTCTCGATTTGTTGTAAGAAAAAGCATCAGCCCGAACGGGTAAAAACCACCTTCCTCAGGAGGCCGGCAATTTTCTACACAACCTTCTGACAACCCCCGCAAGCCTGCGGGAAGCAGCTGACATCGGTACCTATAGCCTGCCTCTTAGAGTTTGGCCTCCCTTCAAACGAGGCCGTACTCGATGTCCGTTCAACACAAATACCGACCGAAACACCTGGCGCTGGCCGTTGCGCTTGCAGTGGGTTGCATAGAAGTCTCCATGGCGCAGCAACCGGAGCCTCAAGTCAATTCCGACGCGCCGGCCACCAAACCTCGTAAAAAAACCGCCAAGCCCAATGAGCGCTTCGATGATCTTTTCGCGATCAAGGCGTTCATCGCCCCCCGTGAAAACACTGCCCGAGCCACAAACGGGTCGGGGGAAGAGCAGGCCGTTCGGCCTGTAACAACCGAACCGCTTGCCAGCGTTGCAGTCGATTTCGATGATGCCTTCTATGAGTCTCTTGTCTTTCCCGAGCCCACCGCTTCCGAAGTAGCATCCGCTCCTGCGGAGGTAGACCCGTTCGTTGAGTTCCAGAACGACTACACCACTACACACACGCTCATTTCAAAGCCACTCCAAACCATCGACGGTGTCTCGCTGGAATTGGGCGACGCGAATGACCTTCTGGTCATCAACAAAGGCGCTCGATGGGAGGGCACACTCGATGGCGGCAACGGAGTCAACGGTCTGCTCCTTAACTCCGCAGACGGTGGCACAGTAGGAGACACAACCAATTTTGCTGCCCTGCGGGTCACGAAAGGCGCATGGACATTAAACGGCAGCAACGACTTCCATAAAGGCGCCGAAGTAAGGGAAGACGCTACGCTATTTAACCTTGGCGCTATAGAAGGCACTGTGTACGTCGATAACGGAGGCACCTACGGCGGCTACGGTAAAGTAGGCGGCTTGCACGTGGACGGTCAGTTACTGGTCAGTGAAAATTTGGGGGCTCCTTCCATCAGAGGGGACCTTACACTTAGCGAAAGCGCCACACTCGCCTATGAAGTAACGGATAACGCTGATACTTCACAGACGATTTTCGTCGAGGGAGTCGCCAGGCTTGGCGGCGCGTCTTTACTGGTTACCGCTCTGCCAGGCGACTACGCACAAACCACTAATCACACTTTACTTTCCGCAGATCGGGTCGAAGGAACATTCGGTCGAGTCAGCAGCACCCTTGCGTTCATGACGGCTACCCCGGACTACGGCGACGAAAAGGCCGTCCGCCTGACCTACGCTCGCAACGAAGTGCCTATCGAAAATCTCGCGACCAACGAAAACGGTCGGGAACTCGCCCGCAGTATTGAAGAGCCAAAATCCAGTCCGACGGCGCAGACACCTCCCAATACCGCGAACGCCGCTGTCACAGCCCTGCTCGCCTCCACCACCGAAACAGCCTCCCAGGCCATCGACCAACTGGACGGCGGCCAAAACGCCAACCTTGCAAAAGCGACCCTGAACAGTGACAGCCCAATCAGCGCCAGCATGCTCTCGGCCATGCGTCAGCTGGACAGCGCCAGTCGCTATAGCAATTCCAGTAGGCGCAATGCACCACGCCTGGCCGCCGGCAGCGAAGACAATGGCCGAGTCTGGCTTCAAGCATTGGGTCACGGTGGGACGCTGGATCGCGACTACGACGCTCTGAAATACACAACCCACGGTCTGCTACTGGGAGCGGATTGGGGCATCGATGAGGAATGGCGCATCGGTGTAATGAGCGGCAAATCCGAAACGCGTCTGGATAGCCGTGGACTCGACGGCGATCTCGACAGCTGGCATTTGGGAGCTTATGCCCTGCGTCAAAACGGACCAATGTCCCTGCGCCTAGGCGCGACCTATAGCAACCACGACGGCAGCACTAAACGCCGGGTTGCCTTCAAAGGTTTCAGCGACCGCCCCGAAGGCCGTTACGATGCCAACACCCAGCAGGCCTTTGCGGAATTGGGTTACAACCTGGGCCAGGCAAACGTCAGCATCGAACCGTTTGCCAGCCTGGGCTACCAACGCTATCAGCGCGACACTTACACGGAAAAAGGTGGCGCAGCGGCACTGAAGGTACAGGGTCAAACGCAGAACAACTTGAACAGCACGTTCGGCCTGCGGCTGGCAAAGCTCAACACGCTGGATAACGGCATGCAACTGACGCCGCGGTTCAGTGCCGGCTGGAAACACACTTACGGGGACGTCTACAGCGATACCCGCCAACGATTGGTGACGGGCGGAAAAAACTTCACCGTTTCCGGCGCGTCGCTGGATCGTGACAGTCTGCTGGTCGATGCAGGGCTGGACCTTGGATTGTCAGCAAAACACACCTTGGGCGTCGGCCTCACTGGCGAGGTCGGCACCGACAGCCGAAACCACGGCGTCACGGGTCAGTGGCGAATGAGTTTCTGACAGCCGCGAATCCGGGGCGAAAAAAAGGGGAGCACATGCCCCCCCGAGGTTTAAAGCGGTATATCGAGGCTGTTAACTCAGCCTTCGATCTCGATCAGGATTTCGCCCGGGTTCACCCGGTCGCCCTTGGCCACGTGGATGGCGGTGACTTTGCCGGCGATGGCCGATTGGACTTCGGTTTCCATCTTCATCGCTTCGGTGATCAGCACGGCCTGGCCGGCTTTCACGGTGTCGCCTTCCTTGACCAGCACGTCGACGATGTTGCCCGGCATGGTGGTGCTGACGTGGCCCGGTGCAGTGGCTTGCTTGCGCTTGCTGCTGCCGCCGCTGACGAATTCGTTGAGCGGTTCGAACACCACTTCTTCCGGCATCCCGTCGATAGACAGGTAGAAGTGACGCTTGCCTTCAGCCTTGACGCCGACACCGGTGATGTCGACGCGGTAGGTTTCGCCGTGGACATCGATGACGAACTCGGTCGGCACACCTTCGCCACCGGCCGAGGTCACACCGCCTGCTTCAGGAATCGGCAGCAGCACTTCTGGAGTCAGGGTGCCGGCGGCGCGTTCTTCTAGGAACTTGCGACCGATGTCCGGGAACATGGCGTAGGTCAGCACGTCTTCTTCAGACTTGGCCACCGCGCCGATTTCGCCACGCAGCTTGGTCATTTCCGGCTTGAGCAGATCGGCCGGACGCACGTCGATCACTTCTTCGCTGCCGATGGCCTGGCGACGCAGTTTTTCGTTCACGGTGCCCGGCGCCTTGCCGTAGCCGCCTTGCAAGTAAAGCTTCACTTCGTTGGTGATGGTCTTGTAGCGCTCGCCGGCCAGCACGTTGAAGAACGCCTGGGTGCCGACGATCTGCGAGGTCGGGGTCACCAGCGGCGGGAAGCCGAGGTCTTCACGAACGCGCGGGATTTCGGCCAGCACTTCATTCATGCGGTTCAGGGCGCCCTGCTCTTTCAACTGGTTGGCCAGGTTGGAAATCATCCCGCCCGGTACCTGGTTGACTTGAACGCGGGTGTCGACGGCGGTGAACTCGCTTTCGAACTGGTGGTATTTCTTGCGCACGGCGTAGAAGTACAGACCGATCTCTTGCAGCAGCTCCAGATTCAGTCCGGTGTCGAACTCGCTGCCTTTAAGGGCGGCAACCATCGACTCGGTGCCCGGGTGGCTGGTGCCCCAGGCGAAGCTGGAGATCGCGGTATCGATGTGGTCCGCACCGTTTTCGATAGCCTTGAGTTGGCACATCGCGGCCAAACCAGCGGTGTCGTGCGAGTGAATGAACACGGGCAGCGATTGCTCGGATTTCAATGCCTTGACCAGTTCGCCGGTAGCGTACGGAGTCAGCAGGCCAGCCATGTCCTTGATCGCCACCGAGTCGCAACCCATGGCTTCCATTTGCTTGGCTTGCGCCACGAACGCCTCGATGGTGTGTACCGGGCTGGTGGTGTAAGCGATGGTGCCTTGAGCGTGTTTGCCAGCGGCTTTCACCGCTTCGATGGCGACTCGCAGGTTACGTACGTCGTTCATCGCATCGAAGATGCGGAACACGTCGATACCATTGACCGCAGCCTTGGCGACGAAGGCTTTGACCACGTCGTCGCTGTAGTGGCGGTAGCCCAGCAGGTTCTGGCCACGCAGAAGCATTTGCAGGCGAGTGTTAGGCAAGGCCGCGCGCAGTTGGCGCAGACGCTCCCACGGGTCTTCCTTGAGGAAGCGTACGCAGGCGTCGAAGGTCGCGCCGCCCCAGACTTCCAGCGACCAGTAGCCGACTTTGTCGAGCTTGTCGCAGATCGGCAGCATGTCTTCAGTGCGCATGCGGGTCGCGAGCAGCGATTGGTGAGCGTCGCGCAGGATTGTGTCGGTAACGTAGATTTTCTTGCTCATTGTTCTTTTCCTCACAGGCCTGCGTGGGCGGCGATGGCGGCGGCGATGGCCAGGGCCAGCTCTTCGGGTTTGCGCTTGATCGAGTAGTTGGTCAGTTCAGGGTGGCTTTCAACGAAGCTGGTGTTGAACTGGCCGCTACGGAATTCCGGGTTACGCAGGATTTCCTGGTAGTACGCGGCGGTGGTCTTGACCCCTTGCAGACGCATGTCGTCGAGGGCGCGCAAGCCACGGTCCATCGCCTCTTCCCAGGTCAGCGCCCACACCACCAGTTTCAGGCACATGGAGTCGTAGAACGGCGGAATGGTGTAACCGGTGTAGATCGCCGTGTCGGTGCGCACGCCGGGGCCACCGGGGGCGTAGTACCGGGTGATCTTGCCGAAACTCGGCAGGAAGTTGTTCTTCGGGTCTTCGGCGTTGATCCGGAATTGCAGCGCGAAACCGCGGTGCTGGATGTCTTCCTGTTTCACCGAAAGCGGTAGGCCAGAGGCGATGCGAATCTGCTCGCGAACGATGTCGATGCCGGTGATTTCTTCGGTGATGGTGTGTTCCACCTGCACCCGGGTATTCATCTCCATGAAGTACACCTCGCCCTCGGCGAGCAGGAACTCCACGGTGCCGGCGTTCTCATAACCCACGGCCTTGGCTGCGCGCACCGACAGGTCGCCGATGTAGGCGCGCTGTTCCGGGGTCAGTTGCGGGCTCGGGGCGATCTCGATGAGCTTCTGGTTGCGACGCTGGATCGAGCAGTCACGCTCGAACAGGTGCACCACGTTGCCAAAGCTGTCGCCGAGGATCTGCGCTTCGATGTGTTTCGGATTGACGATGCATTTTTCCAGGAACACTTCCGCCGAACCAAAGGCCTTGGTGGCTTCGGAAATGACTCGCGGGAAGGCTTGTTCAAGTTCTTCTCGGCTGTCGCAGCGACGGATACCACGGCCACCGCCACCGGAAGTTGCCTTGAGCATCACCGGATAACCGATGCGGTCGCCTTCGAGCAACGCTTCCGCGATATCCGCGACGTTGCCTTCGGTCCCCGGGGTGACGGGTACGCCAGCCTTGATCATGCTGCGACGGGCTTCAGTCTTATCGCCCATGCGACAAATCACTTCAGCCGATGGACCGATGAACTTGATGCCGCGCTCGGCGCAGATATCTGCCAGTTCAGCGTTTTCCGAGAGGAAGCCGTAGCCGGGGTGCAGCGCATCGCAACCGGTTTCTACCGCCAGATTCACCAGCTTGCGCGCATTCAGGTAGCCGGCCAGTGGCTCGGCACCGATGCTGTGGGCCTCGTCCGCACGCTTCACATGCAACGCATGGCGGTCGGCGTCGGAATAGATCGCGACCGAGCGAATGCCCATCTCGGCGCAGGCACGTACGATTCGTACGGCAATCTCACCACGGTTGGCGATCAGGATCTTTTTTATCACTTGGAGGTTCCCTTGAGCCGGTGGTACCCACGACCTGCTAGACCAGGTCGACGCGTGACCAAATGTTTCAATTCAGTCGCAGGCCCACACTAGCCCCCACAAGGGATTAACAAAAATGATTAATTATTGGGTCAGGCATAAGTAAAGACTTATAGTTGACTCATCAGCCTGCGGCGAGAGTGCCAATAAAATGCGTAAGTCCTTGATGCGTATGACATTGCGTCAATTACAGATCTTCAATGAGGTCTGTGATTTGAGGTCCTACAGCCGCGCAGCCGATGAAATGTCTCTCACACAACCTGCCGTGAGCCTACAGATTCGTCAACTTGAAGAGCTGATCGGTCAACCTTTGTTCGATTACGTCGGCAAAAAGCTCTACATGACCGAGGCTGCCGAAGCCCTTCAACGCGCCAGCCGGGACATTTTCGGGCGGCTGGAAAACCTCGACATGCAGCTTTCTGACATGCAGGGATCGTTGCAAGGTCAGCTGAAACTGGCGGTGGAATCCAGCGCCAAGTATTTCGTGCCGCATCTGTTTGCCGCGTTCAAGCGCCAACATCCAGAAGTGAACCTGCAACTGACGGTGGTCAATCGCGGGCAGGTCATTCGACGACTGTCGGACAACCGCGACGACCTGGTGATCATGTCCATGGTGCCGCAGGACATGGGGCTGGAGTTCTTGCCATTCCTCAACAACCCGATCGTTGCCGTGGCGCCACCGGATCATCCGCTGTGCCACATGGGCCCGCTGCGTTTGCAGGATCTTGAACCCTACACGTTGCTGATGCGCGAATCCGGCTCCGGGACGCGGCTGGCTTGCGAAGAATATTTCAAAGAGAAGCGCGTGCACTTCAACCAGACCCAGGAAGTCTCGTCAGCCGAAGCACAGCGTGAATGTGTGCTGGCGGGTCTGGGCGTGGCGCTGTTGACGCGTCATGCCCTGAACCTTGAGTTGGCGACCGGCGGATTGATCGAGTTGCCGGTCGAAGAGCTGCCGTTGTACCGCAGCTGGTGCCTGGTGCAAGCCAAGGCGAAACGGCTGTCACCGGTGGCGCACGCGTTCCTTGCGTTTATTCGCAGCGAGCGGGTGCAGATCAGCGCGCTGGTTGAGCGTTTCGACGGGAAGTTGCCGGTGCCGCCTGCCAGTAGTTGAGCTCCAGCTCAGGGAAATCACCAATCTCGGCCAGCAGTTGGCGACGTTCGCAGCGATCTTCGATAGCGCGGCGAAATTCCATGCGGCGCTGGTCTTCCTGCTGACGACGGGTTCTGACGGCGCTGTTGCGTTCTTCGTAGGGCTGGGCCATTTCGAGTCTCCCAAGGCGATGACGGGAGTTTCAAGATAGGCGCGAGGGATGACGGTTTGGCGGCGGGTGGGTTACAGGGATGTGAACATTGGCGAAGGGCTTGGCGAGTTTGAGGACGCCTTCGCGAGCAAGCCCGCTCCCACATTTGACCGAGTTATTCAGGCGGACGCGGTCAAATGTGGGAGCGGGCTTGCTCGCGAATGAAGGTCGGAACGACCTTCCGGCGATCTCAGATCAGAATTAATCGTCCAGCGCTTTTACCGATTTGGGTGACAGCCGCAAGCTGCGCAGGCTGCGCTTGACGCTCTTGAGGTGGTTGACCAGGCTCGGCCCGCGCGCCATGGCCACGCCCATCGCCAACACATCGATCACCACCAGGTGGGCAATGCGCGAGGTCAGCGGCGTATAGATCTCGGTGTCTTCGTGCACATCGATCGCCAGGTTGACGGTCGACAGCTCGGCGAGCGGTGTCTGGCTCGGGCACAAGGTAATCAGCGAAGCGCCGCTTTCGCGCACCAGATTGGCGGTGATCAACAAATCTTTGGAACGCCCGGACTGGGAAATACAGATCGCCACGTCGGTCGGCTTCAACGTGACCGCCGACATCGCCTGCATGTGCGGGTCGGAATACGCCGCCGCCGTCAGCAACAAGCGGAAGAACTTGTGCTGGGCATCGGCCGCCACTGCACCCGACGCGCCAAAGCCATAAAACTCGACCCGCTGGGCCTGCGACATGAGCGACACGGCACGCTGCAACTCCACCGGATCAAGCTTCTCGCGAACCTCCATCAGCGTGTGCAGGGTGGTGTCGAAGATTTTCAGGCTGTAGTCAGCGACCGAGTCGTCTTCATGAATCGCGAATTGTCCGAAGCTCGCACCGGCAGCCAGGCTCTGTGCCAGTTTCAGCTTCAAGTCCTGGAAACCGGAGCAACCGATGGCGCGACAGAACCGCACGATGGTCGGTTCGCTAATGCCCACGTTGTGGGCCAGGTCGGCCATGGAGCTGTGCATCACCGCCGCAGGATCAAGCAGCACGTGGTCGGCGACCTTGAGCTCCGACTTGCGTAAGAGGTGGCGTGACTGGGCGATGTGTTGCAGCAGATTCAAAGGGCTGGACTCTTTGTTATTGGCAGGTGCCGGGGATGTAGCACGCTTGTAGTTATACTACATGAATCGGCTTTTTGCCTGCTCAATGCGTAACTCGATGTCCCCATTTCACGCCACATGCGCTCCATGTAGCCCTTACAAGTGTTTCTCGTCCGCACGCAACAGTGCCGCCAGGCCATCGGCCTCGACAGGACGGCTAATCAAATAGCCCTGCACTTCATCGCAGTGCTCGGCTTTCAAAAACTCCAACTGCTCTGTCCGCTCCACCCCTTCAGCCACCACTTTCAGTGACAAGCCGTGCGCCATGGCAATGATCGCCCGGGTGATCGCCGCATCCTCGCTACCCTCCCCCAGACCGCGGATAAATGCCTGATCGATCTTCACGTAATCCACAGGGATGCGCTTGAGGTAGCTCAGGGACGAATACCCGGTGCCGAAGTCATCAATCGCCAACTTGACCCCCAAATCACGCAATTGCTGGAAGGTCGCGATGATGTGCTCGACGCTGTCCAGCAACTGACTTTCGGTGAGCTCCAGCTCGAGGTAGTGCGGCGCCAGACCGGTTTCTTCCAGCACCTGACGCACCAGGCTGACCAGTTTGCCCTGACGCAATTGATGCACCGACAGATTGACCGACACCCGAATCGGCGCAAGCCCCTGACGCTGCCACTCACAGGCTTGCCAGCAAGCCTGACGCAACACGAACTCGCCGATCGGGCCGATCAAACCGGTTTCCTCGGCCAGGCCGATGAAGTCCCCTGGCGGCACACGGCCCATGGTCGGGTGATCCCAGCGCACCAGCGCTTCGGCGGCATTCAACCGACCCGTGGCGAGGCACAGTTTCGGTTGATAAAACACCATCAACTGCTTCTCTTCGATCGCCTTACGCAGTTGATTTTCCAGCTGCAAGCGCTCCAGCGTGCTGGCTTGCAGGCTGTCGGTGTAGAACTGGAAGTTATTTCCGCCCAAGTGCTTGGCGTGCTGCATGGCCATATTGGACTGATGGACCAGCGCGGAAATTTCTCGCGCGTTGTCCGGCAACAGACTGATGCCCATGGACGCGCTGACCACCAGTTCATGGCCCTCGACAGTGATCGGCAAGCGCAACTTGGTCGACAGTCGGGTCGCCACCCGCGCCAGGCTCGACAGGTTGCCGTAGGCATTGAACAACACGGCAAATTCATCACCGGACAAGCGAGCGATGGTGTCTGCTTCCGGCAATGCGTTGACCAGCCGCCGAGCCATCTTCTGCAAGAGTTGGTCGGCTATTTCATGGCCAAGGCTGTCATTGAGCAGCTTGAAACGATCCAGATTGATGTGCAGCAACGCCAGACTGCGATAGCCGCCCTGGCGCACCCGCTGATGGGCCTCGCTTAGCCGTTCCCGGAACAGTGAACGGTTAGCCAGACCCGTCAATTCGTCGTAATGCGCCAGGTAACGCATGCGTTCTTCAGATTCGCGCCGGGCCGATAGATCGGCGAAGAAGCCCACGATATGGCTCACATTTCCCCGAGCATCACGCACCGCGTTCAGTTGCAACCATTGCGGATACAGCTCGCCATTCTTGCGGGTTTCTACCAGCTCGCCCTGCCAACTGCCGTGCTGCTCCAGCGCCTGATGAATCGCAGCGTAGTGCCGGCGGGCATCGCGGCTGCACGGCAACTCGACCACGTTGCGTCCAATCATGTCTTCAATGTCATAGCCGGTGACTCGGCTGAAGGCCTGATTGACCGCGATCAACGCGTAATTCGGATCGAAAATCACGATGCCTTCGCTGGCGGCTTCGAACACCGTTGCGGCCAGTTGCCGTTGCTCTTCCAGCGCTTTGCTGACGCTGATGTCGCGACGGGTGCCGACCATACGGATCACCCGGCCATTTTCGCTGCGCTCAACCGCTCGACCACGGTCTTCGATCCAAACCCAATGGCCATCGCCGTGGCGCACACGGTACTCAATCTGGTAGTCCTCGCTGCGGCCCTTCAAATGCTCGACCAGTGCGCGCTTGAGCGACGGCAAGTCATCGGGGTGCAGGCGCGGCTTGAGGTGGCGAAGCATGGCCGTCACGAATTCCGGCTCCAGGCCGAACAGCTCCTGAAGATGGGTGTGATGGACTTCGTCGGTTTGCAGGTTCCAGTCCCACAGACCGAGCTCACTGGCCTTCAACGCCAGCGCCAGACGCGCTTCACTCTTGCTCAGGGCCTGATTGGCAGCGTCCAGCTCCAGGCTGCGCTGGGCAACTCGGCTTTCCAGCTCGATCTGAATTTGCCGCAACTCGTCTTCGGCACGACGGCGCTGGTCGATTTCCTTGGCCAGCTTTTGATTGAGCTGATCGCTGCTGTTTTGAGCCTGCTGCAAGTGCTCGATCAGTGCCTGATTCTGGAAGCGCCGCAACAGCCCGCTATCGATGAGCCGATTGACCTGCCAGGCGACCACACTCAACGCGCCCAACAAAATCAGACCGAACCAGCCCCATCCCTGATCTTGTTCATCGCCGCCCCATAACAGATAGCCGATGGCCGGCAACAGACAGGGCAAGGTAAAGGACAGGAACGCCGGCAGGCTGACCGCATAGGCAACACTGGCCGAAAGCGCTGCAGCGCCGATCAGGCCGAACACCCAGGCTTGTTGCATGAAGTTATCGGCGGGTACCAGCGCAATGCCAGCGCCGGCCAGGGTCAGGCCGGTCATGGCCGAACCCAGCAAAAACATCCGGCGCCAGATCGGATGGGCCTGACGGTTGGGTATCGCCGAATCGAAGGCCGCGACTTGAATCACCCGCAACGCCACCAGCGACAACAGCCACACCAGCCAGACGCTGACCAGGAAGTAACGCTGCGGGCTCCAAAGCAAGCCAGCGCAAACCAGACCGTTGATCAACATGAATAACGTGGGCAGCAACGAGCCCTGATAAAGCAGACGCGTGCGTTCGACCGCCATTTCCATGGCGTACTGTTTGCGGATAACCCGGGGCTCCACAACGGGGCCCGACAGGTCGGTGCTGAGGGTCATAGGCAATGTTCTTGTTCTTATAATGATGAGCATGCGCCCGAAACGTCGACGGAGCATACACAAGCAAATGCCCGGACCAAACTGCCCCAGATCATAAATAGACCAAAGTATCGACTGCCTGGCCCCGTGTAAAAGCAGCCAAGCGAGCCCCGCCAACGCTTGCAGCCAGTGACTGACCGGTCGTCCTGCACCTATCTTTCATCGGCTAAAACAATGCAGGGTTTGCCCGGTGTGACGCCGCCCCCTAGAATGCCCCGATGCGCGATGATCTCTCCCTTCTGCTGAACTCCCTCAACGATGCCCAACGCCAGGCCGTAGCTGCCCGCGTGGGTCGTCAGTTGGTCCTGGCCGGTGCTGGTTCCGGTAAAACCCGAGTGCTGGTGCACCGTATCGCCTGGTTGATCCAGGTCGAAAACGCCTCGCCCCACTCCATCCTGTCGGTGACCTTCACCAATAAGGCCGCTGCCGAGATGCGTCATCGCATCGAGCAGCTGATGGGTATCAACCCGGCCGGCATGTGGGTCGGCACCTTCCACGGCCTGGCGCACCGCTTATTGCGGGCGCACTGGCAGGAAGCCGGCCTGAGCCAGACGTTCCAGATTCTCGACAGCGACGACCAGCAACGACTGGTCAAGCGGGTGATCCGCGAGCTGGGCCTGGACGAGCAACGCTGGCCGGCCCGTCAGGCCCAATGGTTCATCAACGGGCAGAAAGACGAAGGTCTGCGTCCGCAACACATTCAAGCCAGCGGCGATCTGTTCCTGGCGACCATGCGCAGCATTTATGAAGCCTATGAGGCTGCGTGCCTGCGCGCTGGCGTGATCGACTTCTCCGAATTGCTGCTGCGCGCCCTCGACTTGTGGCGCGATCATCCGGGCCTGCTGGCGCATTATCAGAAGCGCTTCCGGCACATTCTGGTGGACGAGTTCCAGGACACCAACGCCGTGCAGTACGCCTGGTTGCGACTGCTGGCCAAGGGTGGCGACAGTCTGATGGTGGTTGGCGACGACGATCAGTCGATCTATGGCTGGCGCGGCGCGAAAATCGAAAACATTTATCAGTATTCCGACGATTTTCCAGATGCCGAAACCATTCGTCTGGAGCAGAACTACCGCTCCACCGCCGGCATCCTTAAAGCAGCCAACGCCCTGATCGCCAACAACACGGGACGCATGGGCAAAGAGCTGTGGACCGACGGCGGCGAAGGCGAAGCGATCAACCTGTACGCCGCGTTCAACGAACACGATGAAGCACGCTACGTGGTGGAAACCATCGAAAGCGCGCTGAAAACCGGCTTGGCTCGCAGCGATATCGCGATTCTGTACCGCTCCAACGCCCAATCACGCGTTTTGGAAGAAGCCTTGCTGCGTGAGCGCATTCCGTACCGCATCTATGGCGGTCAGCGCTTCTTCGAACGGGCAGAAATCAAAAACGCCATGGCCTACCTGCGCTTGCTGGAAGGTCGCGGCAACGATGCAGCGCTGGAGCGGGTGATCAACGTTCCGGCCCGGGGCATCGGAGAGAAAACCGTTGAAGCGATCCGCGACCATGCCCGTCACAGCGATGTGTCGATGTGGGAAGCCATGCGCCTGCTGGTGGCTAACAAAGGCCTGACCGGCCGTGCGGCCGGCGCGCTGGGCGCATTCATCGAGCTGATAGAGAACCTCGCCGCCAAGTGCATGGAAATGCCGCTGCATCTGATGACCCAGACCGTCATCGAGCAGTCCGGGCTGATCGCCTATCACGAAGCGGAAAAAGGCGAGAAAGGCCAGGCCCGGGTAGAAAACCTTGAGGAACTGGTCAGCGCCGCGCGCAACTTCGAAAACGCTGAAGAAGATGAAGACCTGACGCCATTGGCGGCGTTCCTCGGTCACGCGTCCCTGGAGGCCGGGGATACTCAGGCCGACGAGCACGAAGACAGCATTCAGTTGATGACGCTGCACAGCGCCAAGGGTCTGGAATTCCCTTACGTGTTCCTGGTGGGCATGGAAGAAGGCCTGTTCCCCCACAAGATGAGCCTTGAAGAACCGGGTCGTCTTGAAGAGGAGCGCCGTTTGGCCTACGTCGGTATCACCCGGGCCATGCAGAACCTGGTGATGACCTACGCTGAAACCCGACGCCTGTACGGCAGCGAGACGTACAACAAGGTGTCGCGTTTCGTACGTGAAGTGCCGAAAGGCCTGATTCAGGAAGTTCGGCTGTCCAACAGCGTCAGCCGTCCGTTCGGCGGTGGCCAGCAGCAGAGCTCCAGCAGCCTGTTTGGCGGTAGCGAGATCCCGGATACCGGGTTCAGCCTCGGCCAGGCCGTACGGCATTCGGTGTTTGGCGACGGCGTGATCCTGAACTTCGAAGGTGCCGGGGCCCAGGCTCGGGTGCAGGTGAACTTCAGCGAAGGCAGCAAGTGGCTGATGTTGGGTTACGCGAAGCTGGAAGCGATTTAAAGCCCACCGCAGGGCTTTTCTGTGGGAGCGGGCTTGCTCGCGAAGGCAGCGCCGCGGTGTATCAGAAACACCGTGTCATCGTTCTTCGCGAGCAAGCCCGCTCCCACAGGTTGATCTGATGAAATCACCAAATTTCCTACAGAACTAATCCACTCGTCCTACAGACCAAAACTAACAGGCCTTATTGCGCTGACCGAAGCTGAACGCAACCTGTCAGGCAAAAGCCCGAAACACTCTGCCGCTAGCCAGTAACCCTTCAGCTGTGCAACATGGCGCGCGTGCCATCCACAAATGGGAATTCCCTTTATGAAACGTTTTCTTAGCATCGCCATGGCGTTGTGCATCGGCCTGACGATGAGCCTCGACGCCAACGCCAAGCGCTTTGGTGGCGGTAAGAGTTCCGGCGCTGCGCCGACTCACCAGACCAGCCAAATGGCGCCTTCTTCTGCCGCAGGTGGTGCTGCCGCCACTGCGGGCGCGGCCGGTGCCGCTGGCGCTGCCGCCAAAGCCGGCGGTGCTTCGCGCTGGCTCGGCCCTCTGGCCGGCATCGCGGCCGGTGGCCTGCTGGCCTCCATGTTCATGGGCGGCGGCTTCCAGGGCATGCAGATCTTCGACATCCTGATCATGGCCGTCATCGCCTTCCTGATCTTCCGTTTCATCGCCGCTCGTCGTCGCAAGCAGCAGGAGCACATGGCTCCAGCTGGCGCACCGATGCAGCGTGAAGTGTTCGAGCAGAAGCCAACGGCCATGGGTTCGGTCTTCGGCGGCTCGGCAGCACCGGTTGCCGCTCGTCCGGTGATCAACGCACCGGCCTGGTTCAATGAAAAGAACTTCATTGAAGCGGCCCGCAACCACTTCCAGTCCCTGCAGCAGCACTGGGACGCCAACGAAATGGACAAGATCGCCGAGTTCGTGACCCCGCAACTGCTGGAGTTCCTCAAGCGCGAACGTGCCGATCTGGGTGACGGTTTCCAGTCCACCTACATTGATAACCTCAATGTTCAACTGGACGGCGTGGATGACCGTGCCGACAAGACCATCGCCACCCTGACCTTCACCGGTGTGTCGAAGACCTCGCGTTTCGACCAGGGCGAAGTGTTCAGCGAAAGCTGGAACATGGAGCGTCCGCAGGGCGAGAACCAGCCTTGGCTGGTCGCCGGTATCCGCCAGAACGGCTGATCCCTCCTGCGTTAAGCATGCTGTAACGAAAACCCCGGCCTTGCCGGGGTTTTTCTATTTCACGGTTACATCTATAGCGAGCTACTGTATAAACCGCCCCAACTAAACCGCGCCATCAAGCAAGAGGATCCCGGACGTGGAAGAAATCATCGAACAACTGCGTGAAGCCAACGAACCGGTACCGGTCCCCTTGGAGTTGCCCGACGAAGATCAATTGGTGGAAATCGAAGAACAGCTGTTCATCGACATTCCGTTTGTCTTCAGAGAGTTTTTGCTGACCGTCAGCGACGTCGTCTACGGCAGCCTGGAGCCGGTGACCGTCACCGACCCGCAATCCCACACCTACCTGCCAGACGTTGCCGCCAACGCCTGGGATGCGGGTGTTGATCGCAGCATGATTCCTATCTGCCAGGACGGTGACAACTACTACCTGGTCGAAGAAGACGGCACCGTGGTGCTGTGGTTGGCCGAAGAAGAGCTGATCGCCGAAGAAACCTGGGAATCGGTATGGCACTGGGCGCGGGACGTCTGGCTGGAAAGCTGAGACGCCTGACGCGCTACAGGGTTAATGCCCGGACGAGTCCTTGTGATTGTCCAGTGTTTCGAGCAACGCCACCTGCATCCGCGTGTGCACGCGGATGAACCAGCGCCAGAGCAGCGCCGCTACAGCGGCCGCGACGACAACGATCAGCACCAGCAACTTGTTGGTCGGCAGAATACTGGCCGACAAGGCTGCCAGCAGCAGAAAAATCACCAGCAGCGAGAGGATCGGGATCACTTCGGCGATCACCCGACGCACTCGCTGCGTGTGGCGGCCGGCCATCTCCGGCTTCACGCCCATCTCCGCCAACAGCATCGAAAGCGCCTTGAGCTTGCGATAGGCGGCGATCAGGAACGGCAGCGACAACAGCAACGCCCCGCCCCAAATCAACGCTTTCTGCCAGCTCGGGTCGCTGATCCAGTCTTGCAGGTAAACGGACATGCGCTCGGCGAAAAAAGCACCCGAGAAGAAGATCGCAATCACCAGCGCCAGATTGACCCCCACCTGCAACAGAATCCGCCGAATCATCGACGCCAGTAGCGCGCCCTCGCCCTGAGGCTGGATGCTACGCAGCCATTCGCCGTACATCCCCAATACCCGGCCCAGTCGCTTCGGCATCACCGCGGCAAGCTTGATCGACAGCGGATCAGCCGCGCGAATCAGGTAGGGCGTCAGCAACGTGGTGATCACCGAGACGGCAACCGCGACCGGGTAGAGGAAGTTGCTGGTGACCTGCAACGTCATGCCCAGCGCGGCGATGATGAAAGAAAATTCGCCAATCTGCGAAAGCCCCATTCCGACTCGAAGTGAGGTGCGTCCATCATTACCAGCGATAAAGGCACCAAGGCCGCAAGAAAACATCTTGCCCAGCACCACGGCCACGGTAATCACTGCAATCGGCCACGCGTACTGCAGCAGAATCATCGGATCGAGCATCAGCCCAATGGCGACAAAAAAGATCGCACTGAACAGGTCGCGAACCGGTTCGATCAAGCGCTCGATTTTCAGCAATTGCCGGGATTCAGCCATGATCGCGCCAATCAGGAAGGCACCGAGCACCATGCTGTATTCAAGTTTGACCACCAGCAAACAGAAGCCGAAACACAGGCCTAACACCGTAATCAGCAGCATTTCATTGCTTTCGAACTTCGCCACGTAAGCCAGCAATCGCGGCACCAGCAGGATGCCGATGACCAGTGCGACAATCATGAACAGCGAGAGCTTGCCGACCGTTGAAAACACTTCGCCGGAACTGACCGTGCCGCTGACTGCGATGCTCGACAGCAAGGCGATGATGCCGATGCCAAGGATGTCTTCAACGATCAGCACGCCGAAAATCAGCTGCGCGAAGCGCTCGTTCTTCATCTTCAGGTCGTTGAGCGCCTTGACGATGATGGTGGTCGAGGAAATCGCCAGGATCGCGCCAAGAAACAGCGAGTCCATGGTGTTCCATTCGAACCAGCGACCGATCTCGTAGCCGATCCAGATCATCAGCACGATTTCCAGGAACGCCGCAATGAACGCTGTGGCGCCGACCTTGAACAGCTTGCGCAGGCTGAACTCCAGGCCCAGGCAGAACATCAGGAAAATCACCCCGAGTTCGGCGAGGGTTTTGATGGTGTCTTCATCGTGGATCAGGCTGAACGGCGGGGTGTGCGGGCCGATGATGAAGCCGGCGACGATGTAGCCGAGCACCACCGGTTGTTTGAAGCGATGAAACAGCACGGTCACCACACCCGCGATCAACATGATCACTGCCAGATCCTGAATGAAACTGATGGCGTGCATGGTGTGGGGTTCCTGTTCGAGCAAGGTGAAAAATCCACTTTCCGCGTGGGAATTACCCTTGAGAAGGGGCTTTTGAAGGGTAACACCGCGACTTCTGGCAGAAAGGCGGTGCAATATATGGAAACAGATCGATCCAGGCGTGACGGCAGCCACCCGCCCGGCGTCCCGATAACTGTTGGTTTGAAAAGCTGACAAGGCCCCCGCAGAGGTGCCGCCCTTCCGAAATTCTGCCTTGAACCGTGAGAACGCTATGGAACCCGGAAACGCACAACTGTCGATGACGGTATTGATGACCCCCGACATGGCCAACTTCTCTGGCAATGTCCACGGCGGTACCTTGCTCAAATACCTCGACGAAGTGGCCTACGCGTGCGCCAGCCGTTATGCCGGCCGCTACGTGGTGACCCTGTCGGTGGATCAGGTGATTTTCCGCGAGCCGATTCATGTCGGCGAACTGGTGACCTTTCTGGCCTCGGTCAATTACACCGGCAACACCTCCATGGAGGTGGGCATCAAGGTAGTGACCGAGAACATCCGCGAGCGCTCGGTGCGCCACACCAACAGCTGCTTCTTCACCATGGTCGCAGTGGATGACGACCGCAAACCGGCTGCTGTCCCGCCACTGCAACCGCAGAACAGCGAAGACAAACGCCGCTTCATGCAGGCCCAGCAACGTCGGCAGATTCGTCAGGAACTGGAAAAGCGCTATCAGGACATCAAGGGTGACGCCTGAGCTGTTGAGTCAGTTTGATGTGGTTCGTTAGATAGTCTTCGCGAGCAAGTGGGAGCGGCGGTGCGGCGATCCGACTTGCTCGCGAATGGGTTCAACGCGGACCTCAGAGACTGATCGCTGCCGCCTCGAACCGCACCCGCGGATGGGCGATCCGGTCCTGAGCCCGTACCAGTTCTAGCTCATAGCTGGAGCAAGCCTGGGTTTCCAGCAGCACTTCATGTACCGCCGACGCGGCGAATTCGAAAGCCGCCACCAGGCTATCGCCCAACAGTACGCGAGCCAGAAACAGTCCGGAGGTCAGGTCGCCGACGCCCACCGGCTGACGCGGAAACGCCAGCAGCGGACGGCGCAAGTGCCAGCTGTCTTCGGCGGTCACCAGCAACATCTCGAAAACGTCCGCCGGTTTACCCGGATAGTCCAGATGCTTGACCAGCACAGCCTTCGGACCACGCGCCAGCAGCGCTCGCGCCATGGCCAGGCAATCGAACAACGATTGCGGCTTGCGCCCCGAAAAGCTGTCCAGCTCCAGCTGGTTCGGACACATGAAGTCCGCCACCGCAGCCGCCTCCTCCAGCAGGAAATCGCTGACTTCCGCGGGCACGCTGCAACCCTTTTCAGGATGGCCCATCACCGGGTCACACAGATACAGTGCCTTGGGATTCATCGACTTGATCCGCGCCACCCCCGTCAGGATCGCCCGGCCCTGAGCAGCACTGCCCAGATAGCCAGACAGCACGGCGTCGCAGTTGCCCAGTTCGCCAATCGCCGCGATGCCTTCGACCAGGTCGGGAATCTGATGCGGCGCCAGCACCTCACCGGCCCATTGGCCGTACTGGGTGTGGTTGGAGAACTGCACGGTATTGAGCGGCCAGACATTCACCCCGACCCGCTGCATCGGGAAAACCGCGGCGCTGTTGCCAGCGTGGCCGAACACCACGTGGGACTGGATGGCGAGCAGATGGGGCGTACGTTTCATGCGGTGGGTTTTCCGTCAAACGATTGAAATTCAAGCCGCGCAGTATGCGACTAAACACAGCCTGTACGACAGACCGGCGACGCAGTTAAGCTGACACTATCTTGTTGGAGCAATGTGTTGATGCTGACCCTTGGAAATATCTTCGTCCTGATGCTGCTTGCCACCGGTGGCGCGTGGTTATGGCACAACCATGGCTTGCGCGAGCGCGCGCTGGAACGGGTCAAGCAGCATTGCGCCAAGCTCGGAATCGAGCTGCTGGACGGCAATGTGGCCTTGAAGAAGATCGCATTCATTAAAGACGCAAACGGCCGGCGGCGCCTCGCCCGTGTGTATAACTTCGAATTCACCGTGACCGGTGAAAGCCGTCACAACGGCACCATCACCCAGTTTGGTGCCCACAGTGCGCAGATTGAGCTGGAGCCCTACCCGATGCCGTTCGACGACACACCTGCGGTGACCGATGTCGTGAAACCGCGCGCCGAGGTGATCGAGATGAGTCAGTGGCGGCAAGAACACACTAAATGGCGCCCGTGATTTAAATCGGGCTCGACCGGCAGTCGGCTAGATCTCTTTGTAATGAATCAACTTCCTGCGGCTCACTGAAAATCAGCTCGATGCGCGAATCATGCCGCCATTCGCTGGGCTGCCAGTCCAGCACCGAGTTTTCCAGTGCATTCACCGAAACCCAACCGTCGACGCTGTGGATAACCAGTTTCGCCCGCCGCCAGGCAAGGCATTCAAGCCAACGACCAACGAGCGTCGCATCGAAAGTCTGACTCGGATGCCAGCGCCACCCAACGCTCCAGCCGCCCTCCTGCTCCTGACTCAAGCAAATTGGCAGCGCAGGGTCGGTCCAGATGGCCGGCTGCTGTGCCAATCCTTTGGGTGCAACGAAGTTATCCACACCCGCTACAGCCTGAACCCCAAGCCCTGGTAACTCACTCAATGGCAGCGCAGCTTGCTGCGTCCAGTACAACGGACGCGTCGGCAACTGTGCAGCGATTCGCTGGCGATCAGCATCGTCGATATTTTCGGATTTGTTCATCAGCAACAACCCGGCGCTGTTCAGCGCTTCCTGTTGCGCCACCGGCAGCGGTTTGCCGGCAGCAAGTGCCTGGGCGTCCAGCACCAGTACGCAGGGTTGAACAGCCAACACGCCTTGCCACGGCGCCTCACTCAATTGCCTGAACAATTGCGCCGGATGCCCCAGCCCGGAGGGCTCGATAAACAGCCGATCCGGCCGCGCCTTGCGTAGCAAACGCCCGAGGCCGATCTGAAACGGCGCACCATTGACGCAACACAAACAGCCCCCGGCCACTTCGCCCAGTGCGATACCATCGGCGTCCTGGGTCAGCAATGCAGCGTCGAGGCCGATCTGACCGAACTCGTTGATTAGCACTGCCCAACGCTCATTCGCCGGCCGCTGCGCCAGCAGGTGCTTGATCAGGCTGGTCTTGCCGGCACCCAAAGGGCCAGCAATGATGTGAGTGGGAATGTTCTGCAACATGGTCGAAAGTTTCTGAGGAGGTAAGGATGCGGTTGATGGGATTGTCGTTGCTCCTGGCGCTCACTTCAGGTGAGGCGCTGGCTCAAGCCTGCGTGGTACATAGCACGGCTGCGCGACTCGACGTGAAAGTCTGCCAGCAGAACCGCAACATCCCGGAAAAACTGTTCGCCGATGGGTTCTGCCAGCCGAACCTTCCTGGCCAGAAAGTCGAGGTGCAGTACGTCGATCAATGCCCCACCGGCGCGTTCGGCGTGTGCAGCAACGCCCAAGTCGCCAATATGCCTTACCGGCAGGATATTCACTATTACGGCGTAGCCACGGATGCGGCGTATTTGAAACCGTTTTGTGAAGCCCAGAGCCAGGGAACCTGGCTCAAGCCGTGAGCCGCTAGCTGAGCCAGTCGAGCGTCAGGATCAGCCGCCGCTCACCGGGCGCAAGCTGTGGCGACCGATGAATCAGGCCAAAGCCTTCGTTGCCATGCCATTTCTCGCCTTTGAGCAACGCGACTTCGCCGCAGGCGATCTGCTGGATCAGCGCATTGTCCTGGGGTTCGACTTCGGCTTTACCCAGTTGTCGGCGATCCATCGCACCTTCCTTCAGCCACTGGCTGCCGATCCCGCAATACGTGCTGATCAGCCGCACCGGCACGTGATCGACGTGGAAACGCGGGCACATGGCCTTGTCGAGGACCCGCAGGCGCAGGCCGACACGCTTGGCGCCCAGCAAACAGGCGAAAGCACTGACCAGCCAGGAGACGTCGGCGATGAAACCTTCGTAACCTTCGAGATCGCTGAAACCTGAGGCCAATCCGCGAAGATTGGGTTCGGTGTCATCGCTGGGCAGTTCCAGGACCAGAGACTCGGCCAACGGCTCGTTCAGGGACAGCAGCAAACGCCCGAAATCAGCGATGTGCGCCGGCAGTTGGCGCTGCCAAACGGCGAGGTTTACACCGTCATCCAGTACTCGGGTCAGCGCTCGCGGCGTCTCACCTTGAACCTGACAAATGATCGGCCGCAGTTTCAGACTGGGTGCCAACATCAGGCTGCCACCTCTTCATGCCACGGGCCAAATGGATCTGGCAGCAATCGCCAGGCCTCGGCGCCTAACGCCATTTCATCGTCGGTCAGCAGGCAATTGTCGAGTTCATGGGTGAGTTGCGAGAAGTCGATGTTCTGGCCGATGAACACCAGTTCCTGGCGGCAATCGCCAGTGGTTGCGGTCCAGTTTTCCATGATCCCGGCGGTGCTTTCTTCGTCCTGCGGCCACTGGGTTTTCGGCACGAAACGCCACCAGCGCCCGGCGAAACCATGGCGCATCAATCCGCCGGCCTGGGACCAGCTACCGGCGTCCATGTGCTTGCTGGCCAGCCAGAAGAAGCCCTTGGAGCGCAGCAGTTTGCCGTTCACCCACGGGCGGTCGATGAAGCTGAAAAAACGCTGCGGATGAAACGGTCGGCGTGCTCGATAAGCTGTCGAGGCGATGCCGTATTCCTCGGTTTCGGGCACGTGTTCGCCACGCAATTCCTGTAGCCAGCCCGGCGCCTGAGCGGCCTTTTCGAAGTCGAAACGACCGGTATTGAGGATTTTCTTGAGCGGCACTTCGCCCATCACCATCGGAATGATTTCGGCCTGGGCATTGAGCCGTTCGAGGATCGCGACCAGCTCCTGGCGTTCGCGGCTGCTGATCAAGTCGATCTTACTGATCAGAATCACGTCGGCGAATTCGATCTGCTCGATCAACAGGTCGGTGATCGAGCGTTCGTCCTCTTCACCCAAGGTTTCGCCACGGGAAGCGAGGCTTTCGGCGGCCTGATAGTCGAGCAGGAAGTTCATGCCATCGACCACGGTGACCATGGTGTCGAGCCGGGCGATGTCGGCCAGGCTCTGCCCTTCTTCATCGCGGAAGGTAAAGGTTTCCGCCACGGGCAGTGGCTCTGAAATGCCGGTGGATTCGATCAATAAATAATCAAAACGCCCCTCCTTGGCGAGTTTGCTCACCTCTTCCAACAAGTCTTCGCGCAAGGTGCAGCAGATACAGCCGTTGCTCATTTCCACGAGTTTTTCTTCGGCACGATTCAGGGTGACATCGCGCTGGACTTCACTGCCATCGATGTTGATTTCGCTCATATCATTGACGATCACGGCGACGCGCAGGTTGTCGCGATTACGCAGCACGTAGTTGAGCAGCGTACTTTTGCCAGCGCCGAGAAAGCCCGACAGGACGGTTACGGGGAGACGATTGGGCATCAGGTATTCCTCACAGAGATGCCCGGTCGCAATGTCGGGCTTAACTTGATGTTATAGTATAACAACACAATCAAGCCACTCTCCTCTTGCCCAAGATGACAAAGGGCACGATGCTCAAGCCCGTTCGGTCCGTGAGAAATCCTATGCGTGTCGCCCTGAGAATAACGCTGATGAGCGTTTCGCTGCTGGTCGCTGTCGGCGCCTGGGCGCAAAGCCCGAGCCTGGCCAAATGCACCCGAAGCGCCAATCTGCTGGCCTGCGTGGATGGCGACGGCAACGCCTACAACGTCAACACCGCCGGAAGCACGATCTATCTGCGGGGTTTCGAAGCGGCCGGCAAACGCCACTGGGCGCAGACCAACAGTCGCTACGGACAACTCACGTTTTTCACTGGGATCGCATCCGATGGCGAGGCCTGGGTCGGCTACAACCGTCGCGTCGGCTGGACCACGATCAATCGATTTTCCAGTTCCGGTGGTAGCAGCGGCAAGTTCACCTGTAGCCGAATTGCAGGGTGTTAGGCCTGGGATTTTTTCTGCTCTTGCTGCCAAGGGATGTAACTGTTTACCGGCGGATTTTTCTGGAAATAGCGCTGTAACCCTTCAAACAAGCCATCGGCTACGGCCTGACCAGTCGCTGACTGTCGCGAGCGTTGGAGATGAAGCCGGTTTCCACCAGGATCGACGGCACGTCCTGCGACTTGAGCACCGCAATTCCCGCTTGTTCCACACGCTTCTGATGCAGCGTGGTGGTGCCTGCCAGACTGCCGAGCACCGTGCTACGCAACTGCAAACTGGCGGCGATGGTCGCGTTCATCGACATGTCGAGAATGCCCCCCGCGAGCATCGGGTCCTTATCCTTGAGATTGAGCAGGCTGGTAGTGCCCAACAGGTCTGCCCCATTCTCACGTTGCGCCATGAAACGCGCCGTCGCGGTTGGCGCCACTCAGATCGATGATCAGCCGTTCGGGAGCGCTCAGGGAAAACGTCTTGTATTGCACCCACCCGCTCAGATCGAACACCCATCGCAACTTGTCATCCGAACGCCAGAGCCGCGCATTGCGAATCTGAGTGGCCGAGACGCCAAACGGTAAAGCGAAGGCCGCGCTGGCCAGGATCAGGTTCAACAAGTGACGTCTGAGCATGAAGAAAGCCTGTTCATGAAAAAGGCATGGTTGATTTTAATGTAATAACATAACATGCAGAATCGACTCCCACGACGGACCTGCTCATGAATGCGCTGACTCTGCCGGATATTGCCGCGCAGGCCTCTCGCCAAGCCCTGCCACTCGACTGGGTGGGCATGTGCGGCGTTGCTCTTCCTGTTTTGTTCGATGGCCAACGATTGGGTGCAAAGGCCGACGCGGGCGTTAGCCTCGATGATGGCGAGGCGCGCGGGATTCATATGTCGCGTCTGTACTTGGCACTGGAAATGCTCGAGCAAGAAAACCTGACACCCGACTTGTTGCGGCGAGTTTTGCAAAGTTTTCTCGATACTCATGAAGGACTGTCCACCAGCGCGCACTTAAAAATCCACACCGATTTACTGCTCAAAAGACCGGCACTGGTCAGTCCATTGGCCGGCTGGAAAACCTATCCAGTGAGCATCGAAGCACGTTTGAAAAACGCGATGTTCCACGTGGAACTAAAAATCGACGTGCCTTATTCCTCGACTTGTCCGTGTTCCGCCGCGCTTTCCCGGCAGCTGATTCAACAACAATTCGTCGATGACTTCGCCAACAAGCCGCTGCAACACGCCGATGTGTTGACTTGGCTCGGCTCCACAAAAGGCATCGTCGCAACGCCTCACAGCCAACGGAGCACTGCGCAATTACGGCTTCGACTGCACGACTATCTGGATGATTTGCCGCTGATCGCGATCATCAACGACGCCGAAGCGGCCCTCGGCACCGCCGTACAAACCGCCGTAAAACGCGCCGACGAACAAGCCTTCGCGCTGGCCAACGGTCAGAACCTGATGTTCTGCGAAGACGCCGCGCGACGTTTGAACCTGGCCCTGAAACGCTCCCCCGGCATCAACGCCTTCCACATACGAGTCGTCCACGCGGAAAGCCTCCACGCACACGATGCGGTCGCCGAAAGCCGCTGGAATTGGGAGGCCGCATGATTCATTGCCAAGCCTTGCGTTGGGGTGCACCCGGCCAGCCACTGACTCCCGACGTGGATTTCGAACTGGCCAAAGGAAGTCTGACCGCCGTCATCGGTGCCAATGGCTCGGGCAAAAGCAGCCTGCTGAAAGTTATCGCGGGGTTGCAAAAACCGCTGATGGGCAAAGTCATCCTGGATGTTCCACGCAAGGGCAGCCTCTCGTTCCTGCCCCAGCAACAACACCTGGATCGCCAATTCCCCATTAGCCTGCAAGAGTTAGTGGCCGCCGGTTTCTGGGGTAGCACGCAGTCTCCCGAAACACGCAGACAACGCCTCAAAGCCGTGCTGGAAAACTGGTGTCTGAGCGGACTGGAACAGCGCCCGTTGATGGCCTTATCCGGCGGCGAATTACAGCGTGCCCTACTCGCCCGTTTGAGCCTCGCCGACGCACCATTGCTATTGCTCGACGAACCCCACGCCGCCCTCGACGAACTCGGTCAGGCACTCCTCTGGAAACACATTCACGCCTGGCATGCCGAAGGCCGAACCCAGCTGATCGTGTGCCATGACCTGGCCGCCGTTCGCCAACACATTCCTCAAACGTTGCTGATCAAAAGTACCGGCTGCGTCCTCGGATCGAGCGTCGATCTGATCCACAAACAACCCCATACGCGGGTGGCCTGATGCTCGCCGCCGCTCATCTTTGGCAACCGTTCCACGAGTTCGTGTTCATGCACCGAGCGCTGCTGGGTGGATTGGTTCTGGCATGCAGCACCGCACCGTTGGGCGTGTTTTTGATCCTGCGACGCATGAGCCTGATCGGCGACGCGGTGGCTCACGGCATTCTGCCGGGGGCCGCATTGGGCTTCTGGTTCGCCGGATTGAGTCTGCCGGCGCTGACCGTCGGCGGCCTCGGTGCCGGTCTCGGCATGGCCGGACTCGCCGCCTGGATCACCCGTCGCACCGGCCTGCGAGAAGACGCCAGCCTCGCCGCGATTTACCCGATTTCCCTTGCCTGCGGTGTGCTGATCCTCGGCATCGCCGGCAAACGTCTGGACCTGTTACACCTGTTGTTTGGTTCGGCGCTGGCCGTCGATGGCCCGACGTTGACCGGCATGGTGTGGGTCTCGGCATTCAGTCTGATTGCCATGGCCTTCATCTACAAACCGCTGTTGCTGGACACCCTCGACCCCCTCTTTTTGCAAACCGTCAGCCGACTCGGTCCCCTGGCTCACGGCGTATTTCTGACCCTGGTGGTGCTGAATCTGGTGATCGGTTTTCAAGCCATCGGTGCGCTGATGGTGGTCGGTTTGATGATGTTGCCCGCCGCCGCTTCGCGCTTCTGGAGTCGTCGCTTGCCCGTGTTGATGACCATCGCCGCCCTGCTCGGCTGCCTCTCGGTGTGGCTCGGACTGTTGCTGTCGTTCTACTACTCGCTGCCCAGTGGCCCGGCGATCGTGCTGGTGGCTGGCGGTTTGTATCTGCTGTCCGTGGTGTTCGGACCGGTGCACGGTTTGCTGCGCCGCCCGCCTTTGCTCACATCCCAATGAGGTGTTACCCGATGCGCGCTTTACTCGTGCTGTTCAGTTTGCTGCTGTCGATGTCGCTGTCTGCTGCGGAAAAACTTCAGGTAATCACCAGTTTCAGCATCCTCGCCGACATGACCCATCAAGTTGGCGGCGACCATATCCAGATCACCAACATGGTCGGCCCGGACGCCGATGCTCACACGTACGAGCCGACCCCGGACGACGCCAAGGCGTTGCTCAAAGCCAAACTCATCATCAAAAACGGCTTGGGTTTCGAGCCATGGCTGGACCGCCTGGTAACCAGCACCGAGACCAAAGCGCCAGTGATCAGCGCGAGCCACGGCGTCATCCCGCGCTCCCTGAATGAAGATGGCGAGAGCGTTCCTGACCCGCACGCTTGGCACAATCTGGCGAACGCTGAGCTGTACATCAGCAACATCACCAAGGCGCTGATCGCCACCGACCCGACGAACAAAGCCGACTACGAACGCAACAGTCAGGCCTACCTGAAACAGATCTATGCGTTGCTTGCCGAAGCCAAGGCAAAACTCGGTTCGCTGCCACCGGGCAATCGCAAAATCGTGACGTCCCATGACGCCTTCGGTTACCTCGGTCAGGCTTACGGCATCGACTTCATGGCCCCTCAAGGACTGTCCACTGAACGCGAACCGTCAGCCGCCGAAGTCGCTGCATTGATCACCCAGATTCGCCAGGCCAAGGTCAAAGCGGTGTTCATGGAAAACATCAAGGATGCACGTCTGCTCAAGCAGATTGCCGATGAAAGCGGCGCGCACATCGGTGGCACGTTGTACTCCGATGCCCTTGCGGCTAACGGGCCGGCCAGCACCTTTGTCGGGTTGTTCGAGTACAACCTCAACACCCTGTACAACGCGTTGAGCAAGCCATGATCCGGAAGAATCCTTCCGGTGATTTGCCGGTGATCGCGGAGTCTGCCTACGTGGATAAAACCGCCATCATCTGCGGCAAAGTGGTGATCGGCGAGAACGTCTTCGTCGGTCCCTACGCGGTGATTCGGGCCGACGAAGTGGATGCCTCGGGCGAGATGGAGCCGATCACCATCGGCGCCAACTCGAACATCCAGGATGGCGTGGTGATCCACTCCAAGTCCGGGGCGGCAGTGACCATCGGCGAGTTCAGTTCCATCGCCCACCGCTCGATCGTTCATGGTCCGTGCAAGGTTGGCGATCGGGTGTTCATCGGGTTCAACAGCGTGCTGTTCAACTGCGTCGTCGGTGACGGCTGCGTGGTGCGCCACAACTCGGTAGTCGACGGTCGCGACCTGCCTGAAGACTTCTATGTGCCCTCCACCACCCGCATCGGCCCGAAGACTGATCTGTCGCAGTTCCCACCGGTGAGCGTCAGCGCCTCGGAGTTTTCCGAAGACGTGGCGCGCACCAACGTCGACCTGGTGCGCGGCTACAAAGCCCTGCAGAACGAGTTCTGACCATGAGCAGCGTGCTGATTCGCAATGCCCGGCTGGTGAATGAAGGCCGTGAGTTTGATGGTGATCTGTTGGTGAGCAACGGGAGAATCGTGAAGATCGCCAGCAGCATCCACGGTGAAAATGCCGACGTGGAAATCGATGCACAAGGGCAGTGGCTGCTGCCCGGAATGATCGACGACCAAGTGCACTTCCGCGATCCAGGCTCGCCAGACAAAGGCAGCGTCTACACCGAATCCCGGGCGGCGGTGGCCGGTGGCATCACCAGCTTCATGGACATGCCCAACACTAATCCGGCGACCCTGACCCTCAGCGCACTGGCCGACAAAAAGCGCCGAGCGGCAACTGACTCCGTCGCCAATTACGGCTTTCATTTCGGCGTGAGCAACGACAATCTCGACACTGTCGCCGCGCTGAATCCCTGCGAAGTTGCTGGAGTCAAAGTGTTCATGGGCGCTTCAACCGGCAACATGCTGGTGGATGACCCGAGGATTCTCGAGCGGCTATTCGCCGAGGTGCCGACCCTTTTGTTGGCCCACTGCGAACACACACCCAGCATCAACGCCAACGCAGCGAACCTGCGTGAGTTGTTCGGCGAGCACCTTCCAGCGGCGGCTCACCCGCTGATCCGCAACGCCGAGGCCTGCTTTCGCTCCTCCTCAATGGCTGTGGAACTGGCCAGGCGTCACCGCACCCGACTGCATGTTCTGCACCTGACCACCGCCCGCGAACTGGCGTTGTTCGAAGACAAGCCACTCGCCCAGAAACGCATCACCGCCGAAGTCTGCCTGCACCACTTGCTGTTCGATGACCGGGATTACCCGAGCCTCGGCAACCTGATCAAGTGCAACCCGGCGATCAAAACCCAGGCGGACCGCGATGCCTTGCGCGAAGCATTGCTGAGCGATCGGCTCGACGTGATCGGCAGCGATCATGCGCCTCACACTTGGGCTGAAAAACAGCGGCCGTATAGCCAAGCGCCATCCGGCTTGCCGTTGGTACAGCACGCCCTGCCCGCGTTGCTGGAACTGGTCGCAGATGAAGTGTTGCCGATCACTACGCTCGTCGCAAAAACCAGTCACCGGGTCGCTGATCTGTTCGCCATTCCCGACCGCGGTTATTTGCGCGAAGGTTATTGGGCTGACCTCGTTATGATCAAACCCGAACCCGGCGGCGTCGCCGTTTCCCAGCAGCCGATCCTGTCTCAATGCGGCTGGACACCTTTTGCCCGTCAGCGTTTTCGCCACAGCGTCAGCACCACCATCGTGTCGGGGCAAATTGCCTGGCACCGCAAACGTCTTAATGACGACTGTCAGGGTTTACCACTACGATTTATGCGCTAGCACTCGGGAGCACCGACATGATTCACATCACCCTGAGCGATGGTTCATTGCGTGAATACGACCAGCCACTGTCGGTGTACGAGCTCGCCGCGAGTATCGGACCCGGACTGGCAAAAGCGGCGGTGGCCGGCCGAGTGGACGGCATCCTGGTGGACTGTGAGTTCATGATCGAAGCCGATGCCCGGGTCAGCATCGTCACGCCTCAAGAGCCCGATGGACTGGAGATCCTGCGACGCTCCTGTGTACTGATGCTGGCCATGGCCGTTAAACAACTCCATCCACAGGTGCAATTGCACTCAGGAACGGCGCTGGGCGACGGGTTCTTTCATGAGTTTTCTGCCGAGCAACCCTTAACGCAGACAGACTTGCCACTGATCGAAGCCCGCATGCAGACGCTGGCGGCGACCAATCACTCGATTCGCCGTCAAGGAAAGACGCCGCTGTACCGCCTGGGGAACGTCGAATCTACAACCGCCGGCCCGCATGTCCCCGCGACCAGAGTGCTGCAAGCGTTCACCCTCGATCACGTCAGCAGTACGTTGCCGCAACGGATTTACGGTACGTGCTGGTCCTGCCAACAAGAGCTTGATAACTGGCGGACGCCGCCACACGTCATGATCGTCAGCATGGACCAACGTCAGGCGGATTACGCGCAGTCGGTCACCGAGGCATTGCGCAGAAGTGGCGTGCGCGCCCGTGCGGATCTGCGTCACGAGAAAGTCCGCCAAAAAATTCGCGAGCACAGTCAGCATGTGCCGTATCTGCTGGTGATCGGGGAGAAAGAAAAAGAAGGCGGGTTTGTCAGTGTGCGCAGCCGCACTGGGGAGGATTTCGGCAGGATGAGCGTTGAGACGGTGTGTGAGTGGTTGAATCAGGCCCGCTCCCACACGGACGTGTAGGGCGCGGGCCTGCTGACGAGTTTTTAAGCTCTCGGTTTGACGGTCCCGCAATCCTGCCCCAACCACACAGCGCGGCTTTCGAGGCTACCCTTCTGCTGAATACCGGTAGCATTGAACGTGCCGTTAACCTTGGTGGTGAACTCACGATCACTGAGGAAAGTGGCGACCCCGGCGCCCTGCGCTTTCGGACAGCTGAAGCGGAATTTCCACTGATTCCCGGTACGGTCGGTGATTTCCTGCTTGCAGCCCGACTGTGGATCGGTCAGCGGAATATTGTCTGTCTTCACCTGCTCAGGCGTCAGACAAGCCCGAATCCCTTTGCCGCCCATGGTGATGCCCTGCTTTTCGAGCTGCGCTCGCTGTTGAGGGGTCATCTGGCTCTGTATCTGGCCAAGGATCAGCTGCAAATCCGGGAGATTCTGGTCATCGACCTTCATGTTGCTTGTGGTCATTTCCCACAAACCGGGCTGCAACATCTGCGCCTGAGCGGCCACAGGAAGTGACAAACCAATAGCCATGGCCAAACCCAGCAGACGAACGTTCATCGAGTAACTCCTGATCATTAGTGGCCGTTAGACGTCAGCCAGTGGCTTCGGTTCATGGGCCAATTAAATAGCGACATTCTGCACGGAACATGGTCTGTTAAGCATTGAATCTTCAGGAGCAAGGCTGCCCCATGGATTACTTTGGACCGCATATTTTCGGCTACATGATTGCACTGCTTCACACGCTGGGCCTGATCGCAGCCATCCACGCCGTGCTCACCGTCCGGACCGCCCAGGGATCGATCGCCTGGGCCCTGTCGTTGCTGTTTATTCCCTACCTCACGCTCATCCCCTACCTGGTCTTCGGTAGCAGCACCTTCGATGGTTACATCAACGCTCGGCGCCAGGCCAACGAAGAAATGCGCAAGGCGATCTCCGAGCTCAACTGGCGCCCTTGGGTAGAAGAGGCGCTGACCGCTCGCGCCTCCAATGCTTACGCGTCCTTGAGGGCCATGCCTAAACTGGGGCGCATGCCGTGCCTGGCGAACAACGAAGTGCGTTTGCTGATCGACGGCCAAGCCACCTTCAACGCCATATTTGAAGCCATCAGCAACGCGAAGGAAGCGGTGCTGATTCAGTTTTTCATCATCCACCACGATCGCCTCGGTCAACGCCTGCAAACCTTGCTGCTGAAGAAAGCCGCCGAAGGCGTGGCGGTTTATTTATTGTACGACCGCATCGGTAGCCACTCCCTGCCTCACAGTTACGTGCAGCCACTGCGCGATGCCGGCGTCGAGGTCAAAGCCTTTGCCACCCGCAGCGGCTGGCTCAACCGCTTCCAGGTCAACTTCCGCAACCACCGCAAGATTGTGGTGGTCGATGGTGTGCTGGGTTTCGTCGGTGGGCACAACGTCGGCGACGAGTACATGGGCGAGAAACCACCCCTCGCCCCGTGGCGCGATACCCATGTGCAAGTACGCGGACCGGTGGTGGCCTGCATGCAGGAATCTTTCGCTGAAGACTGGTTTTGGGCCGCCCGCTCATTGCCGCCGCTGATCCTGCCGGACGTTTACCCGGACGACGGCGTGCTCTGCCAATTGCTGGCGAGCGGCCCGGCAGATTCCTACGAAACCTGCTCGTTGTTCTTCGTCGAAGCCATCCATGCGGCAACCGAACGGGTGTGGATCACCAGTCCTTATTTCATCCCTGACGAAGCGGTATTCGCAGCGTTGCGGCTGGCGGTACTGCGCGGTGTTGATGTGCGATTGCTCCTGCCTTCACGGCCCGATCACCGCATCGTCTACGCAGCGTCCAGCCTGTACGCCTTCGAAGCGGTACGCGCCGGCGTGCGGGTGTTCCGCTACGAGCCGGGGTTTCTGCATCAGAAAGTGGTGTTGATCGACAGCGAAATCAGCGCCATTGGCAGCGCCAATCTGGACAACCGCTCGTTCCGGCTGAATTTTGAAGTGATGTTGTTGACGGTCGACAGCGCGTTTGCCGCCGAAGTAGAACAGATGCTCAACGATGACTTTGCACAGGCTCACGAGATCGCCAAAGAAGAAAGCCGGGAGACCCGCCGCCTGCAACAGGTCGGCATGCGGGTCGCCCGGCTTATTTCACCGATACTTTAAGGGTTGTAGATATCGTCGCGCGTCCATGGCAGTTCATGGCTGCCATCGGGGTGAGCTTTCACCGCGAGAATCTGGTGCAGATTGATCCAGCCCTTGGCGAACGCGTAAGCGCACCCCGCCAGGTACAGCCGCCAGATCCGTAAGGCCTGCTCTGGCACCAGCCTGGAAGCCGCTTCCAGATTGTCTTCCAGGCGTTCACTCCAATGGTCCAGCGTACGCGCGTAGTGCAGGCGCAGGCTCTCGACGTCGACAATCTCCAGCCCTGCTTCGCTGATCTCGGCAGAGATCATCGACAGGTGCGGCAGCTCGCCATTGGGGAACACATATTTCTCGATGAATTCGCCGGCACCGCGCCCCACCGGACGGCCGTCGGTGTGTTTGGCGGTGATCCCGTGGTTCATCACCAGGCCACCCTCCTTCACCGCACCGAACAAGGTCTTGCAGTACTCGGCCAGATTGGCGTGGCCGACGTGTTCGAACATACCGACACTGACCACTTTGTCGAAGCGACCGTCCTGCGGCAGGTCACGGTAGTCGAGCAGTTGCAGTTCGACCAGATCGTCCAGGCCTTCGGCGGTCACCCGTTCACGGGCAAGTTCCAGTTGCGCTTTACTGAGTGTGATCCCGAACACCTTCGCGCCAAACTCCCGGGCCGCATAGCGTGCCAGTCCGCCCCAACCGCAACCGACATCCAGCAGGTATTCCCCTGGTTGCAGCCGCAGCTTGCGGCACAGGTGGCGGAATTTGGCTTGCTGGGCTTGCTCCAGCGTTTCGCTACCGGTCTCGAAATAGGCGCAGGAATACGCCATGTCACTGTCGAGCCACAGCTGATAAAACGCGTTGGAAAGGTCGTAGTGGTAGGAAATCGCCTTGGCGTCGGTTTCCTTGTCGTGAACGGTGCGCATCGGCTGACTGTCGTCGTCCTCGCTCACCAACGCCTGGCTCCATTCATCGCAGACGCGGATCACGTCGCTGATGGAGCCTTCCAGCTCAAGTTTACCTTCGACAAACGCCGCTCCGAGCGCGTCCAGGCTTGGGTGAGTGAACTGGGTAACCATTTGTGGGTCCTTGACCACAATAGTGACGCTGGGCGTCGGCCCCAGGTTGAATTCATGGCCGTCCCAGAGTCGCAGGCGTAGCGGCAACTGCAGATTCTGTAAGGCCGGAGGAAGGTGCGCGAGCATGGATAGTCCCTCTAGTTTCAGACGTCTGATGTGAGGGTAGACCATCCTTGAAAAATAGCTGGCTATCGAATTGATCGCCCTTTTCTATGATTCGTAACGCTCGAACCCACCGTCGCGAATTCACAAAAGTGATTGCCCTCACGTAGATGACTACGAATTCGTCATACAGTTCTGAAAACTTGAAATCGACCGCGATCGCGCTGTTTAGAGCATTTACCCGACGTACTCAATCCTCATCCTCAAGCTTGAGCAATGGTTCCTGAAAACGCAGTAAACGCCCGGCGTTTCCCAACACCAGCAACGTGCTGAAGTTGTGCAACAGTGCAGCAATCATCGCGCCCGCAGCGCCAAGCCAACCGAAGGCGGCGAAGGCTACAATCGCCAGCGTCCAGCCCAGACCGATGATCACGTTAACCTGCAACGTGTGCCGGCATTGGCGACTCAAGCGCACACACGTACCGAGTCGACGCAGGTCGCTGCCAATCAAGACGATGTCGGACGAAGCCAGCGCGATATCCGCCCCGCCCGCGCCCATGGCCACGCCGACCACACCGGCCTTGAGCGCCAGCGAATCGTTGATCCCGTCTCCCACGACCATCGGCCGGAAGCCACTGCCGATTTCCTTTAGCACGCGATTGAGTTTGTCCTCAGGCAACGCTTGAGCTTCAACGTCGCTGATCCCGACATCTCGCGCCAATGTGTGTGCGACGCTTTGCCGATCACCTGTCAGCAGCAACTGCCGGCCCAATCCCAATTCACGTAGCTCGCTCAAGGCAAATCGAGCCTCGGGTTTGACGCTGTCGGCCAGCAACAGCCAAGCGAGGAATTCACCGTTGAGCGCCAGCCCGGCAATCGGGCCATCGTGGTCGGGGACACTTGAAGTGGCGATACCCAACTGCGCGAACAACTCCGGACGACCGAGCGCCGCCTCGCCCTGCTCCGTCATCGCCACCACGCCCAGCCCCTGACGCTCGTGGATGTCGCAGAGCTGCAGAAAATGTTCCTGGGTGACCAACCCGGCGAGCGCGCGACTGACTGGATGACTGCTGGCAGAACCGAGGCTGGCAGCGAGTTTAAGGACGTGGCTGCGATCTTCGAGCGGGCTGTCGATGGATTGCAAACGCAAGGTGCCAAAGGTCAGGGTTCCGGTCTTGTCGACCACCAGCGAAGTCAGGTCTGCCAACTCTTCGAGGAACGCGGAGCTGCGAATCAGAATCCCGTGACGAGCGGCCACGGCCACCCCGGCAATCGCCGTGGCCGGCGCGGACAACACCAGCGCGCAAGGACAGGCCGCCACCAACACCGCGAGCATGGCCTGGGCATCGTTAGTGATGAACCAAGTCACGGCGGCCAGCAGCAACACCAGCACCATGTAGCTGCCGGCGTAGCGTTCCAGTAACCGCGTGATCGGCGGTTTGGAACGCTCGGCGCTTTGCATCAGCGCAATGACTTTGCCGAGGGTCGACTCATTGCCGGTGCGGGTCACCTCGATGCGCAGCAGACCATCGAGGTTGATCGCGCCGCCAAAAACTTGCATGCCGATGCCCGCCTCCATCGGCACCGATTCGCCAGTTATCGAAGCCGTGTCCAGGCTCGCCTGACCGGACAACACCCGACCATCCGCCGGCACTCGATCACCCGCGCGCACCTCGACGAGATCACCGGCCTTGAGTGTGCCGTTATCGACTTCGACGATAGCGCCGTCGGCCTGAACTTTGCGCGCGTGGCTGCGCGTCAGTTTGCCGAGGGCGCGAATCGCCTCCTGGGAACCGATCACGCTGCGCTCTTCCAGCACGTGACCGAAGATCATGATGATCGGCAGCAACGCCGCGGTCAGCAGATCACCCGTAGCCCACGCCCCGAGCATGGCCAGGGCAATCAATTGATCGGTGATCCCGTGCAGGCTCGGATAACGCAGGCTGTACCAGGCTGAACGCATCACGGGCACGGCCACCAATAACGAAGCAAACCCTAGCAGCAATTGACTGACGCCCGTCTGCTCCGGCGACAACCAGCGCCAGGTCAGGCCGAGCGCGAGCAGGCCCAATGCGAGCATGGCCAGGGTCAATTGGCGGGCGGCGCTGCGTTGTTCAGCCGAGGACAACATGCTCGGTGCGGCGGCGGTTTGGGTGGTCATTGTGCAGCTCCCTGAATGATCAGGCGGGAATCGTCTTTCGGATTGACCGTGGTCACCGAACCGGCCTGACCGAGAATCTTCGGCATCCGCTCACGGTAGATGCGCAGCAGCATTTGCGGGTCGGTGCCCTGTTGCTGCGCCTTGGCCAGGCTCAACACCGTGGCCGTGTCAGCCGAGGCTTTGGCCAGCCGTTCGCTCGCTTGGGCGTGAGCGACTTGCAGCGTGCGATCGGCTTGTTCGTTGGCCGTCTGAGTCAGTTTCTCGGCTTCAGTACGAGCGTTGGCCACGGCTTTGTCGGCTTGTTGACTGGCGGTCAGAACAGCGTTGAAGGCGTTGACCGCTGGCCCGGGCAGACTCGATTGCACGTCGACTCGCGTCACCTCTATTCCTAATCCCTGTCCGGTCGCGGTCAGGTCAGCCAGGCGCTGATTGATGGCTTGCACCAGATCACCGCGCAACCGTTCGCGGCGTTCAGCAGCCTGACTATCGGCGCCGATCAGCTCCGGTCGAGCGACCAGAATAGTGTCCAGATCTCGTGCGGCAGTGAGGGTCACCGCACTGCGAGTCACCAATCGATCCAATGCCGGCAACACATGTTCGCCTTGAAGGACGAAGGCATAGGGCTCGGTGACTTTGTAGAAAACCCGCACATCCAGTTGCACCACGCCCGCGTCACCGGTGAGCAAATAACCGGAGCCGGCGAGTGCATCGCTGATCGGTGTGGCGAAACTCGCCGCTCGATCTGCCTGCAACGCCGCATCGGTGCGCAGCAGATTTTCCACTCGTCGCTCAATCACCCGATCCGCCGCAGGCAACAAAATCACCTGCTCAAACGGGCGGGGCCAAGCCAATAACAGGCCAGCATTCTGGATACGATCCAGCGCGCCAAAGTGCAACACCACCGCGCGATTTTGCGGATCGATCTGTCGCACATTGGAGAATGCCCACACCAAAGCGGCTAGCACTGTCACGGCGTATAGGGCCAAAAAAGCCAATCGCCCCGCCTGAATCCAGGGGCTGCTTAACTCGTTTGTTCCACGTGGAACTAATTTCATGGCTGCGACCCGGCCTTGTTATCGAGGGTCGGCGGACCGTCAACCAACACCCGGAACGGCGCGGCGTCGGTGCGCAGAATCAGCTTTGTGCCGGGCGTGACGATGGTGCCTAGTGTGTCGAGGGAGCGCAGCAGGTTGTAGAGCTGTGGCGATCCGGCGTAGGCGCGACCGTAAATTTGCGCGGCTTCGACGCGCGATTGAGCTTCGATATCGGCAGCTTTCACGGTCGCATCGGCTTGTACGATTCGTGCATCACGCTCGGCGGCAGAACGGATTTGCGCCGCTTCGCGCTTACCGATGGCCGTGCGTTCGGTGGCGATTGTTTCACGCTCGGCACGCATGCGATCGACCGTAGCGGTGAGGGTTACCGATGGCAAGGTCAGACGCTCGATGCCGACTTGCAGCACCCGCACGCCGTAAGTGGTGAGCAGCTGCTGATCGATTTGCTGACGCAGTTGCGCTTCAAAATCAGCGATGTGTACTTGGTTGGCGTCGGTGTTCACCAGGTTAGCCAAGTCAAAACTGCTGGCCGTGGTTTCAAGAGCAGAGCCAACAAACGTACGAATCTGCCGTGCGGCTTCGTCCGGCTGATTCTGTACGGCACGCATGAAGCGTTGCACGTTGTCCGGATCGCCCTGAACCTGCCAGGCCACGTAAGCCTGAACGATGATCCGCAAACCATCCCGCGTACCCACATCCTGTAAACCACTCGAAGTCGTGCGCAGTCGCAGATCGACAGGAATCGCCGCTTCAAAAGGAGCAGGCCAACGCCAGCCAAGACCTGGTTCCAGCAATACCCGCGAAGGATTACCGAAACGCGTGATCACCGTGGCCTCCCCGGAACGCACCTGTACCAGGCTGGCCGCCGCGATGGCGAACGCTACCAGCAACGCTGCCCAGCCCATTCGCCGCCATGGGAACGGGCCCGCTTCCTGGGGATCACCATGGTGGTGATGGCCGTGGTGATGCCCGCCATGGCCGTGATCGTGGCCAGTGTGGTCATCGTGATCGTGAGTGTGCGACTGGCTCAATTGGCAGCTCCTGGCTGAGCGGTTTTACGCGCCGGCGCAGGGTCAGCCGGCAGCGTGAATGTACGGAGATCGATGGTCGGCGCATTACTGCTGCCGCCCAGACGATGATCGAGCACCAGCAACCTGGCATTGGCCAAGCCCTGAGACAGTTGGCTGAAGTACTGCTCCAGCACGAAGGCCTGGCCGACACTGGCGTAGGCCTTTTGCTCGGCGCTGAACATCAAGTCAGCCGCTTGGGCGGTGGCGTTGATTTCACGAGCGCTGGCCGTCGCTTGATCGCGAGCGATGCTGGCCTGCAATTGCGCCTGGTTGGTGGCTTCCGCCGCCGCCCCACGCTCGCGGGAAATCAATGCCTGGGCGCCAATCTGCGCAGCCTGGACGCCGTGATAAGCATTGGCGGCACCGGCCGGCGGATGAATCGCCTCGACCACGGTGGCGAGAATTTCCACGCCGCTGTCGAGTTTCTGCAGGTCAGCCTGTACCGCCCGACCAATCTCTTCGGCGAGCCCTACCCTGTCTTTACCGAGCAAACCGTCGAGGGTGCGCGAGGCGAAATCGTGGACCAGAATCCGGCTGGCGGTGCTGCGGATCAGTGTCGGGACATCCGCGCTGTTATAAGTCGCGGCCAACGCCGCTTGATCGCTCAGACCGATGCGATAGACGAAACGCACGTCCATGTTGACGATCTGGAAGCTCTGCTTGTCGGCTCGACTGCTGGCAATGACTTGGGATTTGTCGTTCACATGGCTCGCGTCCCACAAGCGATTGGCAATCGCGGGCGCCGGGCCCTCGGCGGGTTCGGCCACGAGCGGCGCCGGTGTGTCGCCAACACTGGTGGCCAACTCGTGGACCACACCGTTCTCGACGCTCAACACTCGACCCAGAGGCCAAGGCAAACCTGCGTGCAAACCGGGACCGAACACCTCCACCGGTTTGCCGAATCGCTCGTAGATGCCCCGCCCTTGCAGCGGTATTTCGTGAATGCCGGTGAGTGACCAACCGACAATTGCCACCACCATCAGCACCGGAAAAAATGCCCGACGCATGTAAGTGAAGGCCCAGATCTGCCGCAGGTCGATGCCGAAGCGGTTGTGCAATTCGTGCTGCAACGCCAACAACGGTTGCGGCGGCCAGCGCAGCATGTCGGCGACGAAGCTGCGCGCCAGCAAGGCAGGTTCGAGTTGTTCGCGCTGCGGACTGAACAACGACAGCAAGGCGCGCAACAGCAGCTCAGCGGCGACCAACCCTGGCAGCAAACCCATCAGTACCGCCAGACGCACCGGCCAGACCGAAGTTTCGCCACCCAGCAACAGGCACAAAGCGCTGAGCACCAGACAAATGATCGCCACCCGAGTCAGCTGCGCCAACGACGCTGCTTCGGGCCATTGCGCGACGTTTTCCTGCGCCAGTTGTCGCTCCAGCACCAGCAAACCGAAGGCCAGCAACAAGGACAGCGCCGCACCGACACTGGCCGACAATCCCAGTGCGGTTGGCGTCAGTGCAAGGTTCCAGATTTGTTCGATGCTCAATAACGTCAGCAGCGACCAACCTGCAAGCCACAGTGTCGGAGCGCCGATCTGCACCAACATTCGCAGCCATCGCTGGCTGAGCCGATCCAGCAGCCGTTCGTACCAGCCCACCGGGGCAACGACTTCCTCAGCAACGACGACCTGCACGACCGGGTGCAACGCCCGCGCGCGCCACTGCGTCACCCACCAGGCCGATTGCAAACCGGCGACCAGCACCAGCAACCCGGCACTCTGATTGACCAGCAACGCAGGCCAGAGTGACTGTGGCGCAAACAGCCCGACAAAAAACGCCAACAACCAACCTGTCGCCGCCAGAGCGCCCAGACCGATTGCGAACTGACGCAATCGTCGCCCTTGAAAAACCGCCTGCTGGAAACGCGGCAGCCCGGCTACTTGCGTCCCATCGACATCGAGATCGACTTGCATACCACCCCAGTGTTTATCGTTGCTCACATCACATTTCGTTACGATATAACGAAAACCGTGAAATTTCCGTTCTTGAATGCTGTATCTAAAGGCGCTCAACCTGTCGCTTGGCTGAAGCCTTGACCGAAATGCTGCGGAACGCACATATTACGTTCGTAATTTTACCCAAAGACTACGTTTACCCATTCCGATCCGATTCACTCCAGGAGTACACCATGAGCATTTATGACGTCGTGATTCTGGGCGGAGGCCCCGGTGGTTATAACGCGGCGATCCGCGCCGGTCAGTTGGGCCTCAGAGCGGTTTGCGTCGAAGGACGCGCCACGCTCGGCGGCACCTGCCTGAACGTCGGTTGCATGCCATCAAAAGCGCTGCTGCACGCCTCCGAACTCTACGACGCCGCCATGGGCGCGGAATTCGCCAACCTGGGGATTGAAGTCAAACCCACACTCAACCTCGCGCAAATGATGAAACAAAAGGATGAAAGCGTTGCCGGGTTGACCAAGGGCATCGAGTTTCTGTTTCGAAAAAACAAAGTCCATTGGATCAAGGGCTGGGGCCACATCGACGGGCCCGGCAAAGTGACAGTGACCGACAGCCAGGGCGAAAAGACCGAACTGAACACCAAGAACATCATCATAGCCACCGGTTCCGAGCCCACTCCCCTGCCCGGTGTGGACATCGACAACAAACGCATCCTCGATTCGACGGGCGCACTGTCACTGACTGAAGTGCCCAAGCATCTGGTGGTGATCGGCGCCGGAGTGATCGGTCTGGAGCTGGGCTCGGTGTGGCGGCGCTTGGGCGCTCAGGTGACGGTGATCGAGTTTCTCGACCGGATCTGCCCCGGTGTGGATGGTGAAACAGGCAAGACTTTGCAACGTTCGTTGAGTAAACAGGGCATCAACTTCAAATTGAGTTCCAAAGTCACCCGCGCCACAACCTCCGCGACTGGCGTTCAACTCAGCGTCGAACCCGCCGCCGGTGGCACGGCCGAAACGATTGAAGCGGATTATGTGCTGGTATCCATCGGCCGCCGACCTTACACCCAAGGCCTGGGGCTGGAGAACGTCGGCCTCGCCACGGACAAACGCGGCATGCTCGCCAACAAGGGCCATCGCACTGAAGCGGCTGGTGTCTGGGTGATTGGCGACGTCACGTCCGGGCCGATGCTCGCCCACAAGGCCGAAGACGAGGCCATGGTCTGCATCGAGCAGATTGTCGGCAAGGCAGCCGAGGTCAACTATGACCTGATCCCCAACGTGATCTACACTAAACCCGAACTGGCCAGCGTCGGCAAGACCGAAGAGCAGCTCAAGGCCGAAGGCCGCGCCTACAAGGTCGGCAAGTTTCCCTTCACCGCCAACAGCCGGGCAAAGATCAATCACGAAACCGAAGGCTTCGCCAAAGTGCTGGCCGATGAGCGCACCGACGAGATTCTCGGCGTACACCTTGTGGGGCCGAGCGTCAGTGAAATGATTGGCGAGTACTGCGTGGCCATGGAGTTCAGCGCCTCTGCCGAAGACATTGCCCTGACCTGCCATCCACACCCGACCCGCTCCGAGGCCTTGCGCCAGGCGGCGATGAATGTGGAGGGGATGGCGACGCAGATGTAAGCCCGGAGGTTGGCGGTGGCGAGTCTACCGCTATCGCGAGCAGGCTCACTCCCACATTGGTTTTGTGAACGCCACAGATCAAATGTGGGAGCGAGCCTGCTCGCGATTGGGTCGACTCGGTCTCAGCCCGGTAAATGCTCCAGCGGCAACGCCCCCGGGGTCTTCACCGTATGAATCGCAAAGTTGCTGCGGATGTCGCTCACGCCCGGCAATTTCAGCAACCGCCCCGTGAGGAAACGGTCATAGGCGCGCAGGTCCGGCACCACCACTTGCAGCAGAAAATCCGATTCCCCTGACACCAGAAAGGCCGAAATCACCTCGGGCAACGCGGTCACGGCCAGGCGAAAGGATTCGGCCTGTTCGTCGTTGTGCCGTTCGACCTTGACCCCGACAAACACCGTCAACCCAAGCCCCACTTCGTCGCGATCCAGATTGGCCTGGTAACCGCGTATCACCCCGGCTTCTTCGAGCATCCGAACCCGGCGCAAACAAGGCGAGGCGGACAGGCCGATCTCGTCAGCCAGTTGCACATTACTCAGGCGACCGTCCCGTTGCAGGGCGGCGAGAATCTTGCGGTCGTAGGCGTCGAGTTTCATGGTTTGGCAGATCCTGATGGTTTACCTGCAATTGAGTGGCAGGTTATGCCAACCGGAAGCATTTTAGAAGCGAACTACGCAACCACCTGCCCCGCCCTTCAGCCCTAGACTGGCCGTACCGAATCGACAACGAATGGGGTGCAACGTGGCAGGACTCTGGGTGTTTTTCATGGCGCTGGCGGTGGTCTATCTGTTGCCGGGCCCGGACATGATCCTGTTGTTGCAGACCGGCGCTCGTCAGGGCAAAGGCGCGGCGCTGGCGACTGCGGTGGGTCTGGGCGTTGCCCGTGGTTGCCATGTGGCGTTGGCAGCGCTGGGGTTGGCGGCACTGTTCAAGGCTGCGCCCTGGACGTTCGACGTGGTACGCCTGGCCGGGGCCGCCTATCTACTGTGGATCGGCATTCAATGCCTGCGAACCACAATGCTGCCGAGTTTGAACGGAGCAGACGCCACCACCGAGAAACCTCGCTGGCGCGCAGCGATCCAGCGCGGTTTGCTGACCAACCTGCTCAACCCCAAAGCGTTACTGTTCTGCTCGGTGCTGCTGCCGCAGTTCATCGATCCACATGCCGGGCCAGTGCTCGCGCAATTTGCGACCCTCGGAATTGTGCTGGTCGGTGTCGGCTTGCTGTTCGACAGCGCCTACGCACTGACCGGAGCAGCGCTGGGCCGTTGGCTGCAACGCAGTCCTTCAGCCCAGCGCCTGCAGCAATGGCTGTTTGGCAGCTTGTTGATCGGCTTCGCCGTGCGGCTGACCTTTGTGCAACAAGCCTGATTACGCCAGCGCCTTGCGCTTGCGGCGATTGATCAGCACCAGCGCTACCGCTGTAAACACAACAACGCCGCCCGCTTGCAGCCATTTCTTGTAAGGTCGCAAGACCGAGCGAACAGGGTCCAATGCCTGGGTTACATAACGTTTGTCAGCGTTCTGGAAATCAGGGTAGGGACAATGGTGACCGAAGTTCACTGCCCAATACACGTACGGCCCTTCTTTGACATAGCGTTGGTAGAAGGCGCTTTCTTCTTCAAGACTGCTGTTCCACCCCGCCGCATTACACAGCACTGCCGCAAAGGCATCACTGGTATGCGGCAAATTGTCCGCTGCGCGACTGGCTAATGCGGTGGCGACAAAACGATAGTGGTAGCGCTGATCGGGCTGGGCTGCGCTTGCCTGCTGGCGCTTGACTTCACCTTCAGCCACTAATGAACCGACCTTGAGTTCGCTGCTTTCGAGGCTGTAATTGCCACCGAAGGTCGCGTAATCCGGGGACATCTCGTAGCCCAACAACTCCATTCCGTCGAAACGCGCCAGTGTCGCGGCATAGTAGTAAGCGAATGCCCGTTTGGTCGGCCACCATTTGGATTCGGCTTCGTGGCGCCACTGCCCGTACCACGTGGCCTTGTGTTGCAACTCGACGTTCTCGAAGTACGCCGGAGCCTCGTCGTACCGCTCTTCGCGCAGCAAGCGTCGCCCGAGCAAATTGCGCAGTTTCGCCGCCACCGGCAACTGCACGTAGTTATCGCGATCTTGCTGAGTCAGAGGGGGCGGCGCCGGCACTTGAGTGTCGACGTATTGCTTGAGCTCATCGACGGTCAACACCCGCTCGGCGACCGTGGCGGCGTCGAACCAGTAGATATCTTTACTGCGATAAAGTTGATCGAACGCTTGCAGATAATCCCCGCGTTGCAACGCCAGGATCGCGCTTTCACCCTCGACCCGGCACTTGGGTTGAAGCGTTTCGAAGTCCCAGTCTGGCGTGCGCCGCTCACCCCACGACTCATTCTGCGGGAAGGCCTGGGCAGCCTTGGCATACGCCGCGGCAGCCGCGTTTTTATCGCCATCGCGCACGGCCAGTTTGGCCCGCAGCCACCACGCCAGTCCGCCATCACCGGCGTGTTCGAGGAACGCCTTGGCGCTGTCGTAGTCACCCTGTTGATAATTCACCGCGGCCAGGCGATCAGCGTTATCGAGGCTGCCGCGGGTGCTGTTTTGCAGCAGTTTGATCAGTTTCAATTCGTTCGGCGGTTGATCACCGAATGACCAGCCCAGTCGGCTGATCAACGAGGCCGTCACCAGTTGCTGTACCGGTTTGCCCTTGAGCAACACCGCCAGTTGATCCTCCGGCAGCGCCGCCAGATCAGCGACCAACAGTTTCAGCGAGGTGTAACCCACCGCCGAACCCTGCAGGTTTTGCGTGGCGTAGAGTTCGATGGCGCGGTTCCAGTCGCCGGCCGTGCGGGCGACGCGGGCCTCTTCGCCGAGGCTGGCGACACCCAGTTCCAGAGGGTCACTGAAGCCGTCGATGCTCAGTTGACGGGTCTGCTCGAAGGCCTTTCGAGACTGAGCCAACAGGTCGGGACCGGCGTCCGCTTCCGCGCTCATGGCAAACAGCGCCCGACCTGACGAATAAGCCGCCCAGGTGCTGCGCAACGCCCGTTGATCCGCCGGCAATGCCAGCACCTTTTGGAAGTACTCGGCTGCCAGCCCATGATCACCGGCATTGAATGCCACCGCGCCGGCCAGATAAAGCGTGAGCTCAGCCGGCAGGCTCGCGCCCTGACTCTCGACCTCATGCGCATCGGTCAGGCTGCGTAACTGTTTCACCAGCGTTTGCTGCTCAGCCGTCAAACCGGATTGCTCAGCCTTATCCCGCTGTTCTGCGTAGTCGGGCGCCTCCATGTTATAGACGGTTTCGGTGACGTTCTTCAGCCCGGCGACCGCATGCCCGAGACGACTGATTTCAAATCTGAAGTTGCCTTCCGGCAGCTCCGCCAGCGACTGGCCGCGGTTGTCCAGCAGACGCATCGGGAAATCCGGCCCGCAGGCCAGCGCCGAACCCAGCGGCAGGCTGAGGCTCAGGCAAAGCAGATGGCGGGGCCAGTTACGGGTCAACATTCGAACCTCCTTGATCAATATGTGCGCAACGAGCCCAACCCATGGCGCGCTGCCCGCCGGCCGGTATTCGACCCTCGCGCAGGCGGGTGAAGGTAAGCAGATCCGGACGTTGTTGCAATGCATAACCGGCCAGCGCATCAGCACCGTCACAACCTTGTACCGCGAGTGTCAGGCGTTCGGGCCAGGCGCTGTCGAGGTTGCCTTGATTGCTGAGGCTGATGTCATAGAGGTCGTTCTGCCCCGAGAGTTTCAACGCCAGTCGACTGTCGAGGGCATCGCCCCGCGCCACTGCCCCCAGGGTCGTCAGGCTCCAGGCCCGGCGGTCGCTGGCCAGCGGCAAACGAAACCAGATCAGGCCCGCCAGATGAGTGGGTGGATCGTTGCGTAATTCGGTCCCGAGCCGGCTCAGTTGCTGCGGATCGGCGAGCAATTCCCGGCGCTTGCCGCCCCGTTCGATCGGCACTTCGCTTTCCACTACCGGCGCACCGCCACCCGGCAACAACGCCACACCGTAGGCCGGCAGCGCCAGATAGAAAGGTTTGGAGGTGATGCGGCTCCAGGCCTTGGTCCATTGTCGAGCCTGATCCGCGTCGAACAAGCCACGACGCGGATCGCTCACCGCGTGCACTTGCAACACGCTGCTGTCGACTGTGGATAACAATGTCGGCAACTCGGGACTGTCGAGCCAGGCCGGCAATGCGGTGATGCTCAGCGGAATGGAGGCCGGCAATATTGCGCGCAGATGCGTAAGAAATTCACGGTAGGCCGGTAGCCGAGCATTACCGGCATCGTGGTCGATTTCCACGCCGGATAGATTCAGCCCCTGCCCTTGCCAATCGCCGAGCACTTGCTGGATTTGCGCGGTGACTGCGTCCCGATCCAGCGACTTGAGCTGGCCATCAAGACGAATCACCGCGATCAGCGGCCGACCGTCACGTTTAAGCAGCGCCAGGTCAATCCGCGCCCGGCTCCAACCCGCCTCGGGGAATGCCTGCAAGGCCAGCACCCGCAACGTGGAAAAGTCAGCGCGGCTGTCCCTCAGCGCCGCTTCGTGGGCCGGTGTCCATTGCCGTTGCCAGATGTAGAGTTGCTGATCGAGCGGTGGCGCATCCTGTCGTTCGCAACCGTTGAGCAATGCCATCATCGCCAGCAAGCCGATCATGCGAATGAAAAAAACCATCAAATGCCTTATCCCTGAAATGCAGGAAAGGCCTCTCAAGGCCCTTTTTCGCTCTGCTCGCTACCCTACTTAGCCAGTGGCTTGCGGGCAATGATCACCGGTGTTGAATTATCAAATATCCAATACCAAAGGTTGCGACCCCTGCGCCGGAATCGCACAACAAATCAGCACGTGTCCGTCATCCGGCACTTCGGCCGGCGGCTGTGGATAATTCACCTGGCCGCTGATCAGCCGGGTCTTGCAGGTCCCGCAGGAACCACCACGGCAGCTGAATTCCGGGCGCAATCCACGGCTTTCCGCCAACTCCAGCAAACTGCCGCCGTCCGGTTGCCAGCGGGCCTCCTTAGCCGAGCGCTGAAACACCACCGGCACCGAGGTGGTAGCAGCGGGTGGTTGCTCGATGACCACCGCGTCGGGGTCCGGCACCCGGCGCAAGGTCGAGGGGCCGAAGGTTTCGGCGTGAATCCTTGCATCACGGATGTCCAGTTCCCGCAGGCCGTCGTACAGCCCTTGGGTAAAACTGCCCGGACCGCAGAGGACAAAATCCAGCTGATCGTAGTCCTCCACTTCAAGGAGGGTCTTGAGCAGCGCAGTGTCGATCCGCCCAGTCAGGTCGAAATCCTCACCCTCCAAGGCCCCGGCTTCCGGCTGACTCACCAGACGCAGCACCCTGACCGCATCACCTGCGTCATCGAGCAAGCGATCCAGCTCAGGACGAAACACTTGATCGGCCAACGTGCGCGAACTCTGGAAAAACCAGGTGGGTCGGATGCGGCGGGTGCGCAGGCCTTGGTAAACCACCTCACGCAGCATCGACAGCAGCGGCGTGATGCCGACACCTGCGGCCAGCAACACCAGCGGCCGACGCTCATTGGGTGCCACGGTGAAATGCCCTTGAGGCGCACGGGCCTCCAACAGATCACCGACGCGCACCTGTTCATGCAGATGCGAGGACACCAAGCCTTCACGCTTAACACTGATGCGGAAAAAATCATCGGACGGCGCGCTCGACAGACTGTAAGTGCGGATATGCACCTCGCCGGCAATGTTGAAGCGCAGCGGCAAATGTTGCCCGGCCTGAAACACTGGCAATCCCGCGCCATCGGCAGGCTCCAGATAGATCGAGCGGATGTTGTGGCTTTCCTCTTTGATGCGCGTCACTCGTAGCGGCCGCCAGGTATCGCCCAAGGCCTGGGCTTGCAGACGGGCGTTGGCCTGCGCCCAGGTGCCGGTAAGCAAACTGGTGGGTGACACGCCGTCGAAGCGCCAGCGCAGAGCAAGCGCGGCGGGCCTGCGAACCACGCGTTCGACCTCGAATGTCCACAAGCGCTCGGCCCCTTGAAACGCCTCGACCTGCGGGCCTTCAAGAATGACTTCGGTGCGGCCACTGAGGTGCAGCAGGTCTCCCGAATTGAAGTCGATAAACAGCAAACCGGCCCGGGGATTGAGCAGCAGGTTGCCCAAGGTGTTGAAAAACAGGTTGCCGGCGAAATCCGGAATGGTCAGGCGATTGCCTTCTACCTGTACGAAACCGGCCTGGCCGCCACGGTGAGAAACGTCCACCGAGCGTTGGCCATCAACATCCACATAACTGGCGACAAAGAACGTATCGGCCCCCGCGATCAGGGTTTTGGCCGCTTCATCCAGCCCGTTGAGGTGGTGCGCGATGCGAGTCGACGGATCCGCCAACGGCACCGAGCGAAACTGCCGCAATTGAATGTATTGCGGGCAATTGCCGAAGGACTGTTCAACCGCCACATCGAAGCCGCTCGCCGTCATCGCACCGACTCGGCCGTTGAGACGATTGCGGCGACGGGTGTGCAGTTCGATCCCCAGCAGGCCGATCGCCGAGCCCTCCGTCAATTGCGCAGGATCATCAACCCCCGGCAGGCTGCTAAATTGCAGCGCACCCGGCGTTGGCGAGTGAGCGAAACCCGGTGGCCCTTCAAGAATACTGGCCCATGGATTACCGTCGGCATCCACTGCGCCGTACAGCATGAACGGCAGTTGCTCATAGAACGTGCGGTGCTGATCCGGCATCTCGCGGCGAATCACCTTACGACCGAGCACCTCCATTCGCTCGGCAATGCCCACATGAGCCTGCAATTGTTTCTCGCCGGCGTGCCAGGGTGAACGGTCCACAACGACTTCTCCCCTGCGCCATCGGCGCAGTGTGAATGACCCGACAGTGTCGGGCCGTAAGCATCAGGCAGTTTTTTGCAGACCGGCCACGGTGCGCGGCATGCCGACAAACCCTGGCAAGGCTTCGATTCGCGTCAGCCAGGCGCGGATGTTGGCGTAATCCTCCAGGGACACGTTGCCTTCTGGCGCATGGGCGATGTAGCTGTAGGCCGAAACGTCGGCAATAGTTGGCTCGGTGCCAGCCAGATACGGCGTTGCGGCCAGTTCCTGATCGATCACTTTGAGCACGGTGTGGGAATAAGCGATCACTTCTTCAGCGTTGTAAGCCGCCCCAAACACCGTGATCAGCCTCGCTCTGGCCGGGCCAAAGGCAATCGGCCCAGCGGCAATCGACAACCAGCGCTGAACCTTGGCCGCTCCGACCGGATCGCTTGGCAGCCAACGGCCGTTGCCATATTTTTGCGCCAGATAAACCAGAATCGCGTTGGAATCGGCCAGCACCACGCCTTGATCATCGATGACCGGAACCTGGCCAAATGCATTGAGCGCGAGGAAATCCGGCTGTTTGTGCGCGCCCTTGGCCAGGTCGACAAATATCAGCTCGGTGGGCAAATGCAGCAGGGACAGCATCAGCTCTACGCGGTGAGCGTGGCCGGAACGTGGGAAGTTGTAGAGTTTGATCGCTTGCATGGTCGACTCCGCTGGGTGGTGGCGCTGTTGAACAGTGTTCAGCACCGATGGGGGGCTATCTTCCACCCGCAACCAAAACAACAGAATAACCAGCCTACGCAATCCATTATTTCACCCAGTGAAATAAACCATCAGGCCTGCAAGGACGGGTGCTCACGTAGCGCGCTCACCGCAAAATCCACAAAACTGCGAATCCGCGCAGGGGCCTTGCGCCCGCCCTGATAAACCACATGGATAGGCAATGGCGGCAGTTCGAAGTCAGCCAGAACGATTTCAAGCTCACCGGAAGCGACTTTACTCGCGATCTGATAAGACAGAACCCGGGTCAGCCCCAAGCCAAGGCACGCCGCCGTAATAGCCGCCTGATTGGCCGTCACCACCAGGCGCGGCGCTGGTCGAACACTCAGCGGCTCTTCCCCTTCGAGGAACGGCCAGGTTCTCGACTGACCGATAGAGGACGTCGCAACAACCGGCGCCTGAGCCAGATCCTGAGGATGTCGAGGTCGACCATGGGCCGCCAGGAATTCCGGCGAGCCACAAATCACCCGCCGAACCTCACCCACGCGAATCGCGTGCTGATTACTGTCGGGCAACTCACCGATCCGCACGGCGACATCGACGCCCTCCTCAACCATGCTGACCACTCGATCGACCAGCAACCCATTGATGCTGACTTCAGGAAACTGCGTCAGATAATTCACCATCACGGGCGTGACAAACAGCTCACCAAACAACACCGGCGCAGTAATCGTCAATTGCCCACGCGGCTGGGTGTGGCTGCCCGCCGCCGAGTCCTCGGCTTCCTGCACCTCGGCGAGAATCCTCCGACAGTCTTCCAGGTAACGCTGACCCGCCTCGCTCAAATGCACGCTGCGGGTGGTGCGCGTCAGCAGCGAGGTGCCGATGCGTTTCTCCAGCGCCGCCACCGCGCGAGTCACGCTGGCGGCCGACAGGCCCAAACGCCGCGCCGCCGCCGAGAAGCCTTGGTCTTGGGCGACGGCAGCGAAGACCTGCATTTCCTGGAATCGGTCCATGGGCGTGTCCTCAATTCAGATAAAAAAAATCGCAACCGTAGGCTGCGATTTTTAATGTTTCCATCACCTGTGGATAACTTATTCCACCGTCACCGACTTCGCCAGGTTACGCGGCTGGTCAACGTCGGTGCCTTTCAACACGGCAACGTAATACGAGAGTAACTGCAGCGGAATGGTGTAGAGGATCGGCGACAGGATGTCGTGGATGTGCGGCATTTGCACAACATGAGTGCCTTCGCCATTGGTCATGCCAGCTTGTTCGTCTGCAAAGACGATCAGCTCGCCGCCACGGGCGCGGACTTCCTGGAGGTTGGATTTCAACTTCTCCAGCAGCTCGTTGTTCGGTGCCACGGTGACCACTGGCATGTCGTTATCCACAAGCGCCAACGGGCCGTGTTTCAGCTCGCCGGCCGGATAGGCTTCAGCGTGGATGTAGGAGATTTCCTTGAGCTTGAGCGCCCCTTCCATTGCCACCGGGAACTGCGCACCACGGCCGAGGAACAAGGTGTGGTTTTTCTCGGCGAACAGCTCGGCGACTTTTTCGACGGTGCTGTCCATGGCCAGGGCTTCGCCGAGGCGGGTTGGCAGGCGACGCAGCTCTTCAACCAATGTGGCTTCGACGTCTTTGGCCAACGTGCCTTGAACCTGGCCCAGGGACAAGGTCAGCAACAGCAGACCGACCAATTGAGTAGTAAAGGCTTTGGTTGAGGCTACGCCGATTTCGCGACCAGCCTGGGTCAGCAAAGTCAGGTCGGATTCACGCACCAACGAGCTGATGCCGACGTTGCAAATCGCCAGGCTCGCGAGGTAGCCCAACTCTTTGGCGTTACGCAGGGCGGCCAGGGTGTCGGCGGTTTCACCGGACTGGGAGATGGTCACGAATAGCGTGTCGGCCTGCACCACTACCTTGCGGTAGCGGAATTCGCTGGCGACTTCGACCTGGCACGGGATGCCGGCCAGTTCTTCGAGCCAGTAACGGGCAACCATGCCGGCGTGGTAACTGGTACCGCACGCGACGATCTGCACGTTACGCACTTTGGCGAACAGTTCGGCAGCCTGTGGACCGAACGCTTGCACCAGCACTTGATTCTGGCTGATGCGACCTTCCAGGGTACGTTGCACCACAGCCGGTTGCTCGTGAATTTCCTTGAGCATGAAGTGGCGGAATTTGCCCTTGTCGGCGGCTTCGGCACCATCACGGTATTGCACCGACTCACGTTCGACCACTTGACCGCTCAGGTCCCAGATCTGCACGCTGTCGCTGCGAATTTCGGCGATATCGCCTTCTTCCAGGTACATGAAGCGGTCAGTGACCTGGCGCAGGGCCAGTTGATCGGAAGCCAGGAAGTTTTCACCCATGCCCAGGCCTATGACCAGCGGGCTGCCGCTGCGGGCTGCAACGAGACGATCCGGTTGCTGAGCGCTGATCACCGCCAAACCGTAAGCACCATGCAGCTCTTTGACGGTAGCCTTCAGGGCCACGGTCAGATCAGGCAGATCCTTGAGTTTGTGGTCCAACAGGTGGGCAATGACTTCGGTGTCGGTGTCCGAGGTGAACACGTAACCCAAGGCTTTCAGTTGCTCGCGCAGGGCTTCGTGGTTCTCGATGATGCCGTTGTGCACCACCGCCAGATCACCGGAAAAATGCGGGTGAGCGTTGCGCTCGCTCGGCGCACCGTGAGTGGCCCAGCGGGTGTGGGCGATACCCAGGCGGCCGGCCAGCGATTCTTCGGCCAGCGCCAGTTCCAATTCACTGACCTTGCCCGGGCGACGCAGGCGCTCAAGCTTTTGGTCATTGGTGTAGACCGCTACACCGGCACTGTCATAGCCACGGTATTCCAGGCGTTTCAGGCCTTCGAGCAGGATGGCGGTGATATTACGTTCTGCGACTGCGCCAACAATTCCACACATGCTATTTCTCCTGATTGACAGCCGCGAGGATCAAGTTGATTCCACGGGCCTGAATCTGATCCCGTGCCTCAAGCGGCAGGCGATCATCGGTAATAAGGGTATGGACGCTGCTCCACGGCAGCTCCAGGTTAGGAATCTTGCGGCCGATCTTGTCGGCCTCCACCATGACAACCACTTCCCGGGCGACTTCAGCCATGACCCGGCTCAGCCCCAGCAGCTCGTTGAACGTGGTGGTACCGCGAACCAGGTCGATGCCGTCGGCACCGATGAACAACTGGTCGAAATCATAAGAGCGCAGGACCTGCTCGGCCACTTGCCCCTGAAAGGACTCGGAATGCGGGTCCCAGGTGCCGCCGGTCATCAACAGTACCGGCTCATGCTCAAGTTCGCTCAAGGCATTGGCGACATGCAGGGAGTTGGTCATTACGACCAGGCCCGGCTGCTGACCGAGTTCCGGAATCATCGCCGCCGTGGTGCTGCCGCTGTCGATAATGATCCGCGCATGCTCGCGAATCCGTGCAACGGCGGCGCGAGCGATAGCCTGTTTGTATATGGACACCGGCTGACCAAGGTCGGCCACCAGCTCTTGAGGCAGGGTAATCGCTCCGCCATAACGGCGCAGCAGCAAGCCATTGCTCTCAAGTGCAGCGAGATCCTTGCGGATCGTAACTTCCGACGTTTCGAAGCGCTTGGCCAGCTCATCCACACTGACTTCGCCCTGCTCATTGAGCAAGGCGAGGATGTTGTGACGGCGTTGAGGTGTATTGCGCTTCGACATGGCTTGGTAAGTTTCGATTCGAAAGATAACGGAAGCAATCAAAACCTATTGGCGAAACTTCGTCAAGCGTGGGGCGATAAAACGACCTGTGGATAAAAGCATCGCGGGCAAGCCCGCTCCCACAGGTTTTGCGAGATCCATGTGGGAGCGGGCTTGCCCGCGAATTCGATGGTGCTGCCTGTGAATAACTTAAGCAGGTCCCAAGTATGTGGATAACTCAGCTTTTCTTAATCTTCTCCGGTCGTTTCCAACCGTCGATATTCTTCTGCCGCGCACGGCCCACGGCCAACTGCAAGTTATCCACATTCTGTGTAATGGTCGAACCCGCAGCAGTGGTTGCCCCGGAAGAGATATCCACAGGCGCAACCAACGAGTTGTTGGAACCGATGAACACATCTTCACCCAGCACGGTTTTCCACTTATTCGCGCCGTCGTAGTTGCAGGTAATGGTGCCCGCGCCGATGTTGGTGCGCGCGCCGATTTCGGCATCACCCAGATAGGTCAGATGACCGGCCTTGGCGCCTTCGCCCAGGTGAGCGTTTTTCAACTCAACAAAGTTACCCACATGGGCGCGTGCATCCAGCACAGTACCTGGACGCAAACGAGCGAACGGGCCGGCATCGCTGCCTTCGCCGAGAACCGCGCCTTCGATGTGGCTGTTAGCCTTGATCACCACACCTTTGCGCAGGGTGCTGTCCTTGATCACGCAGTTCGGGCCGATCACCACGTCATCCTCGATAACGACCTTGCCTTCGAGGATCACGTTGATGTCGATCAGCACGTCGCGGCCGACGGTGATTTCACCGCGTACATCGAAACGAGCAGGATCACGCAGGGTCACGCCTTGAGCCATCAAACGACGACCGGCGCGCAGCTGATAGTGACGCTCAAGCTCGGAAAGCTGCTTGCGGTCGTTGGCGCCCTGCACTTCCATGGCGTCATGCGGTTGCTCGGTTGCCACCACCAGACCGTCGCTGACCGCCATGGCGATTACGTCGGTCAAGTAGTACTCGCCCTGGGCGTTGTTGTTCGAAAGACGGCTCATCCAGCCAGCCAATTGCGCGAACGGCAGCGCCAGAATGCCGGTGTTGCCTTCAGTGATCGCTCGTTCGGCTTCATTGGCGTCTTTTTGCTCCACGATGGCTGTCACCTTGCCGTCGGCGTTGCGGACGATGCGGCCATAGCCGGTCGGGTCGTCCAGTTCGACTGTCAACAAACCCAGTTGCTGCGGCGCTACTTGCTTGAGCAGACGCTGCAGGGTCTCGACTTCGATCAATGGCACGTCACCATAAAGAATCAGGACGGTATCGGACTCAATGAAAGGCACCGCTTGAGCAACGGCGTGGCCAGTCCCAAGCTGTTTGTCCTGCAGGACGAAATTCAGATCATCAGCCGCCAGACGCTCGCGCACTGCATCGGCGCCATGGCCGATCACGACGTGGATGCGCTGTGGATCAAGTTGGCGGGCGCTGTGGATAACATGGCCGAGCATCGAGTTGCCGGCAATCGGATGCAGAACTTTCGGCAGTGCCGAACGCATGCGAGTGCCTTGACCAGCAGCGAGGATAACGATTTCTAAAGACATGACTGGCTACCAATCCTGGGTGGTCAGCGACTGCGACCAGGTTATGAATATCTAAAAAGAAAAAAGGGTAGCCGAGGCTACCCTTTTTAATCAATCGCACAACAAGCAGTGGCCTATTAGTGGCCGAACTTCTTGCGGATCTGCTGGACGGTGCGCAGCTGAGCTGCAGCCTCGGCCAGACGTGCGGCAGCAGAACCGTAATCGAATTCTGCACCACGGTCATGCAAGGCCTTCTCGGCAGCCTTAACGGCTTCCTGAGCGGAGGCTTCGTCCAGGTCGGCAGCACGTTGCACAGTGTCGGCAAGTACCTTGACCATGTTCGGCTGAACCTCGAGGAAACCGCCGGAGATGTAATACACCTCCTCTTCCCCGCCCTGCTTGATCAGGCGGATCGGGCCCGGCTTGAGATTAGTGATCAGCGGCGCGTGACCCAGGGCGATACCAAGATCACCCAGTGCACCGTGCGCAACCACCATCTCGACCAGGCCGGAGAAGATTTCCCCTTCCGCGCTGACGATATCGCAATGGACTGTCATAGCCATCTGATTGCCTCAACCTAAATTAGCGCCCGTTGCCGGGCGCCGGGATTACAGTTTCTTGGCTTTCTCGATCGCTTCTTCGATGCCGCCGACCATGTAGAACGCTTGTTCTGGCAGGTGGTCGTAGTCACCGTTGAGGATGCCTTTGAAGCCAGCAATGGTGTCTTTCAGGGAAACGTATTTACCCGAAGCACCGGTGAAGACTTCAGCCACGAAGAACGGCTGCGACAAGAAACGCTGGATCTTACGAGCACGGTTTACCAACTGCTTGTCGGCTTCCGACAGCTCGTCCATACCCAGGATCGCAATGATGTCCTTCAGTTCTTTGTAACGTTGCAGAACATACTGTACGCCGCGAGCGGTGTCGTAGTGGTCCTGGCCGATTACGTTCGGGTCCAGCTGGCGCGAAGTCGAGTCGAGTGGATCGACCGCTGGGTAGATACCCAGGGAAGCGATGTCACGGGACAGAACGACGGTAGCGTCCAAGTGGGCGAAAGTGGTCGCTGGCGACGGGTCAGTCAAGTCATCCGCCGGTACGTATACCGCCTGGATCGAGGTGATCGAACCGTTTTTGGTCGAAGTGATACGCTCTTGCAGAGTACCCATCTCTTCGGCCAGGGTCGGCTGGTAACCTACTGCGGAAGGCATACGGCCCAGCAGTGCGGATACTTCAGTACCGGCCAGGGTGTAACGATAGATGTTGTCGACGAACAGCAGAACGTCGTTACCTTCGTCACGGAACTTCTCGGCCATGGTCAGGCCGGTCAGTGCTACGCGCAGACGGTTACCCGGCGGCTCGTTCATCTGACCGTAAACCAGTGCCACTTTGTCCAGAACGTTGGAATCCTTCATCTCGTGGTAGAAGTCGTTACCCTCACGAGTACGCTCACCCACACCGGCGAACACGGAATAACCGCTGTGCTCGATGGCGATGTTACGGATCAGTTCCATCATGTTTACGGTTTTGCCTACACCGGCACCACCGAACAGACCGACTTTACCACCCTTGGCGAACGGGCAAACCAGGTCGATAACCTTGATGCCGGTTTCCAGCAGGTCGTTGCCGCCCGCTTGTTCAGCGAAGGTTGGCGCAGGACGGTGAATGCCCCAGCGCTCTTCGGTGTCGATCGGGCCAGCTTCGTCGATCGGGTTGCCCAGTACGTCCATGATCCGGCCCAGGGTCGCTTTACCGACCGGTACGGAGATGGCTGCGCCGGAGTCCTTGACTTCCAGACCGCGCTTCAAGCCTTCGGTGGAACCCATCGCAATGGTACGAACCACGCCGTCGCCCAGCTGTTGCTGAACTTCGAGAGTAGTCCCGGCCGCGCTTTGTACCAACAGCGCGTTGTAGATGCTCGGTACGCTGTCGCGTGGAAATTCCACGTCGATAACGGCGCCGATGATTTGAACGATACGTCCGCTACTCATAGCTGGATCCTCTGAATATTTGAACCGTTAAACCGCGGCAGCGCCGCCGACGATTTCCGAGATCTCTTGGGTGATCGCAGCCTGACGCGCCTTGTTGTAGACCAGCTGCAAATCGCTGATCAAATCACCGGCGTTGTCGGTAGCGTTCTTCATCGCGATCATCCGCGCAGCTTGTTCAGCCGCGTTGTTCTCGACCACCGCCTGGTAGACCTGCGACTCGACGTAACGGACCATCAAGCCGTCAAGCAGCTCTTTGGCATCCGGTTCGTAGAGATAGTCCCAGTGGTGCTTGAGCGATTGATCCGGGGTTGCCTCCAGTGGAATCAACTGCTCCACAGTAGGCGTTTGCGTCATGGTGTTGATGAACTTGTTGGACACCACGGACAGGCGATCAATACGGCCGTCCAGGTAGGCATCCAGCATCACCTTGACGCTGCCAATCAGATCATTGATCGACGGCTCTTCACCCAGGTGGCTGATAGCTGCAACGACGTTACCGCCGAAGTTGCGGAAGAAAGCCGCACCCTTGCTACCAACAACACACAGATCGATCTCGACGCCGTTTTCGCGGTTTACCGCCATGTCCTTGACCAGGGCCTTGAACAGGTTGGTGTTCAAGCCACCACACAGACCACGGTCAGTGCTCACCACGACGTAACCGACGCGCTTTACTTCGCGCTCGCTCATGAAGGGGTGGCGATATTCCGGGTTGGCGTTGGCCAAATGACCAATAACCTGGCGGATGCGCTCCGCGTAAGGACGGCTAGCAGCCATGCGCATTTGTGCCTTGCGCATTTTACTGACCGCCACTTTTTCCATGGCGCTGGTAATCTTTTGCGTGCTTTTGATGCTCGCAATCTTACTGCGAATCTCTTTTGCGCCTGCCATGTAACACCTATCAGGTTAGCAAGCGGGAGCCTTGCGGCTCCCGCTGCGGCTTACCAGGTTTGGGTGGCCTTGAACTTCTCGATACCGGCTTTCATGCCAGCGTCGATTTCGTCATTGAAGTCACCCTTCACGTTGATCTTCGCCATCAAATCGGCGTGATCGCGGTTGAAGAAAGCAATCAGCGCTTGTTCGAAGCTGCCGATCTTGGCGATTTCAACGTCAGTCAGGAACCCACGCTCAGCGGCATACAGCGACAGCGCCATGTCAGCGATCGACATTGGTGCGTATTGCTTCTGCTTCATCAGCTCGGTAACGCGCTGACCATGCTCAAGTTGCTTACGGGTCGCTTCGTCCAGGTCAGAAGCGAACTGGGCGAATGCCGCCAGTTCACGGTACTGAGCCAGAGCGGTACGGATACCACCGGAGAGCTTCTTGATGATCTTGGTCTGAGCGGCACCACCCACACGGGATACCGAAACACCGGCGTTCACAGCAGGACGGATCCCGGAGTTGAACATGGCCGATTCCAGGAAGATCTGACCGTCAGTGATGGAAATCACGTTGGTCGGAACGAACGCGGAAACGTCGCCAGCCTGGGTTTCGATGATCGGCAGTGCGGTCAGGGAACCGGTTTTGCCGGTCACTGCGCCGTTGGTGAACTTCTCTACGTACTCTTCCGAAACGCGGGATGCGCGCTCCAGCAGACGGGAGTGGAGATAGAACACGTCGCCTGGGTAAGCTTCACGGCCTGGTGGACGGCGCAGCAGCAGGGAAATCTGGCGGTAAGCCACTGCTTGCTTGGACAGATCGTCATAAACGATCAGCGCGTCTTCACCGCGGTCGCGGAAGAATTCACCCATGGTGCAACCGGAGTACGGTGCCAGGAACTGCAGTGCTGCAGATTCCGAAGCGCTCGCAGCCACGACGATGGTGTTAGCCAGTGCGCCGTTTTCTTCCAGTTTGCGAACCACGTTAGCGATGGTCGATTGTTTCTGACCGATCGCTACGTAGACGCAGAAAATGCCGCTGTTTTTCTGGTTGATGATCGCGTCGATCGCCAGAGCGGTTTTACCGATCTGACGGTCACCGATGATCAGCTCACGCTGGCCACGGCCGACAGGGATCATGGCATCGACAGCCTTGTAGCCAGTCTGTACAGGCTGGTCTACCGACTTACGCCAGATCACGCCTGGAGCAACTTTCTCGACCGCATCGGTCTCGGTGTTGTTCAGCGGACCTTTGCCGTCAACTGGGTTACCCAGTGCGTCGACTACGCGACCCAGCAGTTCCTTACCAACCGGAACTTCGAGGATGCGGCCAGTGCACTTGGCGCTCATGCCTTCAGCCAGAGACTGGTAGGAGCCCAATACAACGGCACCTACGGAGTCTTGCTCCAGGTTGAGAGCCATACCGAAGACGCCGCCCGGAAACTCGATCATCTCGCCGTACATGACGTCGGCCAGACCGTGAATCCGCACGATACCGTCAGATACGCTGACGACAGTGCCTTCGTTACGGGCTTGGGAGGTCACATCGAGCTTGTCGATGCGGCCCTTGATAATTTCACTTATTTCGGAAGGATTGAGTTGCTGCATTGCTCTGCTGCCCCTTCAAACTCAAGATTTCAATGCTTCGGCAAGGTTCGCGAGTTTGCCGCGTACCGAGCCATCGATTACCAGGTCGCCGGCGCGGATGACAATGCCCCCAATAAGGGATTTGTCTTCCTCGACTTGCAGGCGCACTTCCCGGTTGAGTCGTGCACTGAGAACCTTGGCGAGTTTGTCTTGCTGTTCTTGGTTCAATGCAAAAGCACTGGTGACTTCAACGTCTACCGATTTCTCTTGTTCGGCCTTGTACAGGTCAAACAGAGCGGCGATCTCCGGCAACAGCGGGAGACGGTCGTTTTCGGCAACGACGTTAATGAAGTTCTGTGCCTTCACATCAAACTTGTCGCCGCACACGTCAATAAACGTGGCGGCCTTGTCTGCGCTCGTCAGTCGCGGGGCCTTGAGCACGCGCTGCATGGTGTCGTCTTGCGACACTGCTGCAGCCAGGCCGAGCATGGCTGACCAAGAGGCCAGTTGCTGGTGGGCCTGGGCGTGCTCGAAGGCTGCCTTAGCGTAAGGTCGGGCCAACGTGGTCAATTCTGCCATGATCGCCCTCGCTTAAATTTCAGCAGCCAGTTTGTTTACCAGCTCCGCGTGCGCGTTTTGATCGATTGTGGCACCCAGGATCTTCTCGGCGCCGCCAACGGCCAGAGCACCCAATTGGGCACGCAGCGCGTCTTTGACACTGTTCAGTTCCTGCTCGATCTCGGCCTGAGCCTGAACCTTCACACGGTCAGCGTCGATACGGGCTTTTTCAACAGCCTCTTCGACGATCTGGTTACCGCGTTTCTTGGCTTGCTCAATGATTTCAGCTGCCTGAGCTTTTGCTTCGCGCAGTTGATGACCCGCTTTCTCTTGGGCCAACTCCAGGTCGCGAGCTGCTCGGCTGGCAGCATCCAGTCCATCCGCGATCTTCTTCTGACGTTCGTGCAAAGCCGCGATGACCGGAGGCCACACGAACTTCATGCAAAACAGTACAAAAATGAAGAACGCAACGGACTGGCCAATCAGGGTTGCATTAATGTTCACGCCAACACCTCGCTCGTTCGTTGCACATCACACCAATTACTCGAAGGTTCGAGTAATTAGCCAGCGAGTTGACCAACGAATGGGTTCGCGAAGGTGAAGAACAGAGCGATACCAACACCGATCATGGTTACGGCGTCGAGCAGACCGGCAACGATGAACATTTTGACTTGCAGCATTGGAACCATCTCTGGCTGACGCGCTGCGCCTTCCAGGAACTTGCCGCCCAACAGGCCGAAACCAATTGCGGTACCCAGTGCGCCCAGGCCGATCAACAGTGCAACAGCGATAGCGGTTAGACCAACTACAGTTTCCATCTTTCCTCCCGACTTTTACGTCGTATGGTTTAGGTTTTTTAGATTTTAAAGCGGTAAAACAAATCGTTTCATAGCCCTGTTCGGGCACCCACTCGTTTGACCGAGTGGGACATCAGACTAGTCGAGACTGGTCTTAATGGTTCTCTTCGTGCGCCATCGACAAGTAAACGATGGTCAGCATCATGAAGATAAACGCCTGCAGGGTGATGATCAGGATGTGGAACACAGCCCACGCCCACTGCAGAACTATGCCCAGGCCGCTAAGCCAGAGCAGACCACTGCCGAACATCACAGCAATCAGAATGAAGACCAGTTCGCCGGCGTACATGTTGCCGAACAGACGCAGTGCCAGGGAGATTGGCTTGGCCACCAGCGTCACGAACTCCAGCAGGAAGTTCACCGGGATCAGCAGGGCTTGAACGAAGATGTTCTTGCTGCCGAAAGGGTGCAGGGTCAGTTCGCCGATGAAGCCGCCGATGCCCTTGACCTTGATGCTGTAGAAAATGATCAACGCGAATACCGACAGGGCCATGCCCAGGGTCGCGTTCGGGTCAGTGGTCGACACCGCACGGAACGGAATGTGATGGTCGCCAGTGATCAGGATGGCCAGCTGAGGAATCCAGTCGACCGGGATCAGGTCGACGGCGTTCATCAGGAAGACCCAGACGAAGATGGTCAGTGCCAACGGTGCAATCACCGGGCTACGGCCATGGAAGCTGTCTTTCACGCTGCCATCGACGAATTCGACCAATACTTCAACGAAGTTCTGCAAAGCACCAGGCTGACCGGAAGTCGCCTTCTTTGCCGCCATGCGGAAAAGAAGAACGAAGATCAGACCCAACGCGACCGACCAGCCGAGAGTATCGACGTGGAAAGCCCAGAAGCCCATTTCTTTGGCTTCTGCTGCGGTGTGGGCAAAACCCCACCCGCCAGTTGGGTGCTGACCGAAGGTCAGGTTCTGCAAGTGGTGCTGGATATAGCCCGAAGCGGTTGTCTCTGCCATGGTTGCCTCAAACGCCCTAAGGTCTCGAAAGTCTTGTTCTCATCAGCAGGGGCGCGAACCAGCTGACCAGTTGGGTCAACACGAAGACGCCGAATACAGCTAGCGGCGCCAATGGCTTCACACCTGCAAACGTCAATGCAAAGAGCACTGCCGTCAAAATTAGTTTGCCCGCCTCGCCGGCATAAAAAGACCGGACGATGGCTTGAGCTGCTCGGGCGCCGGAAAACCGAAATGCCCTGTGAGCGAAATAAACATTGGGTAGCAAGGCTATCAGGCCTCCGCAGAGTCCTGAGTACCCGGCTACGACTCCATGCCAGTACCAAAGCGCCAAAGCGGCCAGTACCAAAACGACAAATTGAGCCAGTAGGACCGGAAAAACTGCCAGGCGATGGAACGGCAAGCGGTTTGGCGTGCGGCTCTCCATCGTTTTTGCTCCCCAATGATCGGCTGCCAGAATTCAATAACTTGGCATAATTTGTGCCGACAAAATGCGCGCAGAGTATAGGGGCGGTTCTGCCCCTATTCAACTGTCAGGTAGTGATTTCCGACTGCACGCTACATGAGGAAATGTTTCAGCGAATGTGCGCAAGTACACCTTGAAGCTCATCGAGGGAGTTGTAACCGATCACCAACTGCCCCTTCCCCTTTTTCCCGTGGCGAATCTGCACCGCAGAGCCTAGGCGCTCAGCCAGACGCTGTTCGAGTCGAGCGATATCCGGGTCCGGCTTTACCGGTTCAGCAGGTTCCTGTTTACCACTCAACCACTGGCGAACCAGTGCTTCAGTCTGGCGTACAGTCAGCCCCCGTGCGACAACATGTCGCGCCCCTTCAACCTGTTGATTTTCCGGTAAACCGAGCAAAGCACGGGCATGACCCATTTCCAGGTCGCCGTGGGACAGCATGGTTTTGATGACTTCCGGCAACGCGATCAAGCGTAGCAGGTTGGCCACGGTCACGCGGGATTTGCCCACGGCTTCGGCCACTTGTTGCTGCGTCAGCTGGAATTCCTGCTGCAAACGCTGCAACGCAACCGCTTCTTCGATCGGGTTGAGGTCTTCGCGCTGGATGTTCTCGATCAGCGCCATGGCGATCGCAGTTTCATCCGGCACATCACGAACCATTGCCGGGATGGTTTCCTGGCCCGCTTGCTGGCTGGCGCGCCAGCGGCGTTCACCGGCGATGATTTCGAAGCGACCGCTGCCAATCGGACGAACCACGATCGGCTGCATCACACCCTGAGCCTTGATCGACTGCGCCAGCTCTTCCAGCGCCTGGGGATCCATATCCCGGCGCGGCTGGTACTTGCCGCGCTGGATCAGGTCCAGAGGCAGGTGCTGCAGCTCACGCTGATCAGCCTGCACCGCTTGTTCTTCCAGCGAGCTGACAGTCGGACCACTCAGCAGTGCATCCAGTCCACGTCCGAGACCTCGTTTCTTGACGGCCATGGGGATTCCTTAAGTTGCCTGAGCAGCGGCAGTGCGTGAGTTTTTGCGTTGACGACGAACCATCTCGCCCGCCAATGCCAGATAGGCAATGGCGCCCCGCGATGATTTGTCGTACGCCAGCGCCGGCATGCCATAGCTTGGTGCTTCAGCCAGGCGGATGTTGCGCGGAATCACCGTGTCGTAGAGCTGCTCGCCGAAGTGTTCCTTGAGCTGCGCCGAAACATCGTTCATCAGGCTCAGGCGCGGGTCATACATGGTCCGCAACAGGCCTTCGACTTTCAGGTTCGGGTTCAGCAACTCAGCGATGCGCTTGATGTTATCCACAAGGTCGCTCAAACCTTCGAGCGCGAAGTACTCGCACTGCATGGGGATAATCACCCCGTCAGCAGCGACCAAAGCGTTCAGCGTGAGCATCGACAACGACGGCGGGCAGTCGATCAAAATGTAATCGTAGTTTTCACGGATCGGCGCCAGCGCGCTGCGCAGGCGGCTTTCCTTCATCTGCATTTCCAGCAGAACCACTTCGGCCGCGGTCAGGTCGCGGTTGGCCGGCAGCAGTTGGTAACCACCGTGCTCGGAGTAGTGCATGGCCTGGGCCAGATCGCATTCGCCGATCAGCAGGTCGTAGACCGAGTTCTCCAGGCCGTGTTTATCCACACCGCTACCCATGGTGGCGTTGCCCTGTGGATCGAGATCGATCAACAGCACCCGACGCTTGGTAGCGACCAGGGAAGCTGCGAGGTTGATACAGGTGGTGGTCTTGCCCACACCACCCTTTTGGTTCGCTATCGCGAATACCTTAGCCATTCTTGCTTGTGTTCCCAATCATGCCGTGCGGCGCAGTATCAGCAGATGGCGTTGGCCTTGGCAACCGGGTACGGCCAGGGCGTGTTCGCTATCGAGGTGGAAGTCTGCCGGCAATGCTACCAGCTCATCGGCGGGATGAACGCCCTTCATTGCCAGCCAACGTGTTTCGGTGTCGCCGAGGTGGCGAGTCCAGTTGCTGAAGTTCTCCATGCTGCTGAACGCCCGGGAAATGATCCCGTTGAATGGCTGAGCAGGTTGAAAAGCTTCGACGCGACTGTGGATAACTTGCAGGTTATCCAGTTTGAGTTCGAGTTTTACCTGAGTCAGGAAGCGGGTTTTCTTGCCGTTGCTGTCCAGGCAAGTCACTTGGGACTCCGGAAACAGGATGGCCAGCGGAATACCCGGCATGCCACCACCGCTGCCAACGTCCAGCCAGCGGCCGTTTTCGACGAACGACATCACGCTCAAACTATCGAGCAAGTGACGGGAAACCATTTCATCCGGATCGCGTACGGCGGTCAGGTTGTAAGCCTTGTTCCATTTGATCAACAGGGCCAGATAACCCAGCAGCTGAGCATGCTGGGTTTCTGTCAGCGTGACACCGAGCTGGCGAGCACCTGTGGATAACTCTTCTGCGTGTTGCGAGGTGACCAACGAACTCAAGCGCTTTGCTCCAACTGACGGCCCGCGCCGCGTTTTTTCAAATGAATCATCAACAGCGAAATCGCTGCCGGCGTCACACCCGGGATACGTGACGCCTGGCCCAAAGTCTCTGGACGGGTCGCCCCGAGCTTGCTCTGGATCTCTTTGGAGAGACCGGAAATATTCGTGTAATCGATATCCACAGGCAGTTTTGTGTCTTCGCTGGCCCGCAGCCGTGCGATTTCATCCTGCTGGCGATCGATGTAACCGGCGTATTTGGTCTTGATTTCGACCTGCTCGGCGACTTGTGGATCTTCTGCGCCGCCACCGGTCACGGCGATCAGACCAGCGTAGTCGATTTCCGGACGGCTCAGCAGGTTGAGCAAGTTGTATTCGTGGGTCAGCGGCGTGCCGAATTTCTCGGAAATCGCATCGCCTTGCTCGGTGCCCGGGCGAACCCAGGTACTTTTCAGGCGTTGTTCTTCCAGCGCAATGCTTTCGCGTTTGGTGCAGAACGCAGCCCAACGCGCGTCATCCACCAGACCCAGTTCGCGACCTTTTTCGGTCAAGCGCAGGTCGGCGTTGTCTTCACGCAAGATCAGGCGGTATTCGGCGCGGGAGGTGAACATCCGATACGGTTCCTGGGTACCCAGGGTAATCAGGTCGTCGACCAACACGCCGATGTACGCCTCGTCGCGACGCGGGCACCAGGCATCTTTGCCCTGAGCACGCAGTGCGGCGTTGGCCCCGGCCAGCAAACCCTGGGCGCCGGCTTCTTCGTAACCGGTGGTGCCGTTGATTTGCCCGGCGAAGAACAGACCGCCGATGACTTTGGTTTCCAGGTTGTACTTCAGGTCACGCGGGTCGAAGTAGTCGTATTCGATGGCATAACCCGGACGAACGATGTGCGCGTTTTCCATGCCGCGGATCGATTGCACGATCTGCAGTTGCACGTCGAACGGCAAGGATGTGGATATCCCGTTCGGGTACAGCTCGTTGGTCGTCAGGCCTTCCGGTTCGATAAAGACCTGATGGCTGTCCTTGTCGGCAAAGCGATGGATCTTGTCTTCGATCGACGGGCAGTACCGCGGACCGATGCCTTCGATCAACCCGGCATCGGAATACATCGGCGACCGATCCAGGTTGGCAGCAATGATTTCGTGGGTGCGGGCGTTGGTGTGGGTAATCCAGCAGCTAACCTGTTTCGGATGCTGCTCTTTGGAACCCATGAACGACATCACCGGGATCGGTGTATCGCCGGCTTGCTCGGTCATCACCGAGAAATCCACAGAACGACCGTCGATACGCGGCGGTGTACCGGTTTTCAGGCGACCGACGCGCAATGGCAATTCACGCAAACGGTGAGCCAGGGCGATCGACGGTGGATCACCGGCGCGGCCACCGGAAAAATTCTGCATTCCGATGTGGATAAGTCCACCGAGGAAGGTGCCAGTGGTCAACACCACGGAGTCCGCGAAGAAACGCAGGCCCATTTGGGTGACAACACCGCGCACTTGTTCCTGCTCGACGATCAGGTCGTCGGCAGCCTGTTGAAATATCCACAGGTTCGGCTGGTTTTCGAGGATTTCGCGGACAGCGGCCTTGTACAGAACCCGATCAGCCTGAGCGCGGGTTGCCCGCACGGCCGGGCCTTTGCGGCTGTTCAATACGCGAAATTGAATACCACCTTTATCGGTAGCGATGGCCATCGCGCCGCCGAGGGCATCGATTTCCTTGACCAGATGGCTTTTGCCTATCCCACCGATAGCGGGGTTGCAACTCATGGCACCGAGGGTTTCCACGTTATGCGTCAACAACAGGGTTTTTGCACCCATGCGTGCTGAGGCCAGTGCTGCCTCGGTACCGGCATGACCGCCGCCGATGACGATCACTTCAAAACGGGAAGGGAAATCCACCACGCACCTCGTGCCTGCTTCAGTTAGGTAATCAGGAATAGTTTGAGCTCAGGTTTTTGGACCTGGTCGGCAAGTATAGGGACTTCGCCCTTCCTAAAGAACCCTTTGCACAAAATTTAACCAGCTGTGGAGAAGTCGCGGTTATAGAAATTAAAAAGAGAGAAATTTATTAAATCTTTGTTTTTATGTTTATTTCTACTGAGCCACCTTTCTGTGGATAGAACTCTACAAGCCTTTATATTCAATGTGTACAGAGATTCAAAACCCTGTGGTCATGTGCCAAGGAGGCCCTTGGATAACCGGTTTAAGCCTGTGGATGAAAGGGGGGGGTTATCCACAGGGGCGGTTATCTTCAGTTTTGAGGCCCTGTTATCAACTGCCCTTAGTGGCAGTTATTCACAGGGCTTAATCCACAGAAAACGGCTGAATAAGCAAATCCCGGACACGGAAAATCCGCTCAAGCAGAAAGAATCGGCTCAGCACTGGAAGAGAATTGAAGAAAAGGAGGGAACAGACAGGCACGAATGGCCTGTCTGTGGACAACGGAGAGGATTATTTACCGATACAGAAGCTGGAAAAGATCCGTCCCAGCAGGTTATCGGAGCTGAATGCACCGGTGATTTCACCTAAAGCGTGCTGAGCCTGGCGCAAATCCTCGGCCAACAGTTCACCGGCACCCGCCAGGGTCAGCTGCTCACGGCCGTGCTCAAGGGAAGCACTGGCGTGACGCAACGCTTCAAGGTGACGCCTGCGAGCACTGAAGCTGCTTTCCGAGGTCTGTTCGTAGCCCATGCAGGCCTTGAGGTGATCGCGCAGCAATTCCAGCCCTTCACCTGCAGACTTGGCGCTCAGGCTGATGGTGACGTGGCCATCCTCGCTGATTTCCAGGGCAATGGCTTCGCCCGTGAGGTCTGCCTTGTTACGGATTAGCGTAACTTTCGCCGGATCAGGGCGGATTTCCAGGAATTCAGGCCATAACGCGAACGGATCAAGTGCCTCAGGAGCCGTAGCATCGACTACCAACAACACACGATCAGCCTCGCCAATTGCTTTCAATGCGCGTTCGACACCGATTTTTTCCACCTGGTCGTCGGTATCTCGCAGACCTGCGGTATCGACCACGTGCAGCGGCATGCCATCGATGTGGATATGTTCACGAAGAATGTCCCGGGTAGTGCCGGCAATCTCGGTGACGATAGCGGCTTCACGACCGGCCAGTGCATTCAACAGGCTGGATTTACCGGCATTCGGCCGGCCGGCGATCACCACGGTCATCCCGTCACGCAGCAAGGCACCCTGCCCGGCTTCTCGGAGTACGGTGGATAACTCGTCACGTACTTTGTCGAGCATGCTCAGTACGTGGCCATCGGCGAGGAAGTCGATTTCCTCTTCCGGGAAGTCGATCGCCGCTTCGACATAGATGCGCAGGCCAATCAGTTGCTCGGTGAGGTTATGCACACGCTCGGAAAATGCGCCTTGCAAGGAACGCAGGGCATTTCGTGCAGCTTGTGCAGAACTCGCCTCGATCAAGTCGGCGATGGCTTCGGCCTGAGCCAGATCGAGTTTGTCATTGAGGAACGCGCGCTCGCTGAATTCACCCGGCCGGGCCAACCGACAGCCCAGTTCCAGGCAACGCTTGAGCAGCATATCCAGAACTATCGGACCGCCATGGCCCTGGAGTTCCAGCACATCTTCACCGGTGAATGAGTTCGGGCCGGGAAAATACAAGGCGATGCCTTGATCCAGCACCTCATCGTTTTCACTGAGGAACGGGCCGTAGTGGGCAAATCTTGGCTTGAGTTCACGACCGCTGAAGGCCTTGGCCGCAACACTCGCCAGCGGCCCGGAAATACGGACGATGCCCACACCGCCACGACCTTGAGCGGTGGCGACGGCGGCGATGGTTTCACGAGGAACGCTCATAAACCGTTATCCAGACAAAAGTGACAGATAGCAAAACGCCCCACTAGGGGGCGTTTTGAGTGGTTATCCACAGTGTAAATCAGGCAGCTGCTTTGGTAGCTGCTTCGATCTTACGCGTGATGTACCACTGTTGGGCGATCGACAGGCAGTTGTTCACTACCCAGTACAGCACCAGACCAGCCGGGAACCACAGGAAGAAGAAGGTGAAGATGATTGGCATCAGCTTCATCACCTTGGCCTGCATCGGATCCGGAGGAGTCGGGTTCAACTGCTGCTGGATGAACATGGTTGCACCCATGATGATCGGCAGAATGAAGAACGGGTCCTTGATCGACAGGTCAGTAATCCACAGCATGAACGGCGCTTGGCGCATTTCAACGCTTTCCAGCAGAACCCAGTACAGCGAAAGGAAAACCGGCATCTGCACGAGGATTGGCAAGCAACCACCCAGCGGATTGATCTTTTCTTTCTTGTACAGCTCCATCATGGATTGCGACATTTTCTGCCGGTCGTCGCCATGTTGCTCTTTCAGCGCGGCCAGTTTCGGTGCCACTGCACGCATGCGCGCCATGGATTTGTAGCTGGCAGCCGACAGCGGGAAGAAAATCCCCTTGATCAGCATGGTCAGGAAGATGATCGACCAGCCCCAGTTACCGACCAGCGCGTGGATGTGTTGCAGCAGCCAGAAGATTGGCTGGGCAATGAACCACAGAATGCCGTAGTCGACGGTCAGTTCCAGACCTGGGGACAACTCTTTCAGCACAGCCTGGCTTTTCGGACCGGCATACAGAACGGCACTGGTCTCGGCTTTTGCACCTGGCGCGACAGACATTGCCGGTGCGGTGTAGCCGATGATGTAGTTGCCTTTGCTGTCTTTACGGGTCTGGACGAGGTTGTTCTCGCCTTTCGCCGGAATCCATGCGGTCACGAAGTAGTGCTGCAACCATGCAACCCAACCACCGTTAACGTTTTCTTTCAGCTGAGCCTTGTCCATGTCCTTCATGGACACTTTCTTGTACGGCTCGTTACTTGTCCACAGGGCGGCGCCCAGGTAAGTCGCGGTGCCGGTGGCAGTGCTGGAAGAAGGATCGGAGCTGGCGTCACGCTTCAATTGCGCGAACATTGCACCGGACCAGGGTTTGGCACTCTGGTTATCGATCAGGTAGGAAACGGTTACGTCATACAGGCCGCGTTTCAGGGTGAAACGCTTGATGTAGTTGACGCCGTCCTTGCTGAACTTCAGGTCTGCGACCAATTGGTCCTGACCGTCAGCCAGTTGGTAAATCTTCTTCTCCGAGGAGTAAACCGGACGACCGGCAGGACTTGCGTCCGGACCGTCGGTGCCGATCAAACCGCTTTGAGCCAGATAAGTCCGCTCGTTGCCGTTATCGAACAACTGGAATGGAATTTCCGGATGGTCCTGGCGACGTGGATACAGCGGCAGCGTCAACTGCGCAACATCACCACCTTGTGGATCGATTGCCAGGTTGAGCACATCCGTTTTGATCTGGATGAGGTCTTTGCTTGCAGCTACTGGTGTTTCAGCAGGTGCAGTTGCACTGGTATCGCTTGCGGCGCGTGGAATGTCGTCACTGACAGAAGCATTATTGCCAGTCGCCGTATCCGGTAGGCCCGGTGCGGTAGTACTGGAAGCAACATTCTGAGTCGGCAGGGCAGCCTGGCCATAGTCCTGGTTCCATTTAAGAACCATAACGTAGGACACGATTGCCAGGGCGACGATCAGGATCGTGCGTTTGATATCCATGATTACTCGGCCATCGAAGAAGAACGGGAGGTAGGGATAGATGGAACCGGGTCATAACCACCGGGATTCCACGGATGACAGCGACCTAAACGACGAAAGGCCAGCCAGCCACCGCGCAGAAGGCCATGATTTTCTATGGCTTCATACGCGTAGCAGGAACAACTGGGGTAGAAACGACAGTGACTGGCCATCAGAGGACTAATGGCATAGCGATAAAACTGGATCGGAACGAGTGCCAGTTTACGCATCGGGACTGTCTACCCCTACAGTTTCGGTTTTGACTGCTGGTACCGGCGTGCTACGTGCCAGACGCTTCCAGAGTTTGCCGAAATGCTGAATCAATTCGGGGTTTTCTACGTCACCCAAACCTTTGCGCGCGACGATAACGATGTCCCAGCCGGCCAGTGAGTCCTGGTTCAGACGGAACGATTCGCGCATCAGACGTTTGAGGCGATTGCGCTCGACGGAGAGCTTTACGCTCTTTTTCCCGATAACCAGCCCGAGACGGGGGTGATCGAGATCGTTGTTGCGCGCAAGGAGCAGGAGATTTTTCCCCGGAACCTTGCCGGTAGGGGAGTCAAAGACTGCCTTGAAATGCCGGGGAGTAAGCAGACGCTTTTCCCGACTGAAGTCCTGACTCACCTCCAGTGCCGGATTATCAAACTGCCAGACGCGCACGACCTTTGGCGCGACGACGCGACAGGACGGCACGACCGTTCTTGGTAGCCATGCGAGCACGGAAACCGTGGGTACGAGCGCGTTTGATAGTGCTTGGTTGGAAAGTACGTTTCATTGTCGTGTTACCTGGTTCGTCCACAACGGGCCGGAATGGCCCCCGTTTTAAGAGACCGGGGATTCTAGAGAAAGCAAGCCTCTAGGTCAATTTCCAACCAGCGTTTCCTTATAAATAGATCTCCAGACGTTTTTCCTGTCCAGCTCCCCGGCTAGATATAGAAATTAAGAAGGAAAGTATTTAAAGCTTTTCTGTAAAGCTTATAAAAGCTAGGGAGGCGATCATCTGTGGATAACTGCCATCAGACCTTTAAAGTCGTGATGTACAGAGAATGACAACTACAGTGGAAAACAGTGGTAACCCTGTGCTGCGCTGTCGGATAAGCTGTGTGTGAAAGAGGTACTTATCCACAGGGTGGTTATCCACCGAGTTTCCCCCCTACTTGTGCAACGACCTTAGACCCGGTTATCCACAGAGCTTATGCACAGACCGCTGGTCGTCTTTTTTTCGTATAAATCACTGATTCTTCATGGGAGGTGCACAACCTTCGTGTGGATAAGTCGGGGCTTGGTCGGCTACAATGGCGGCTTGTTTTTGCCTCACCGGCTTTCAACTTAGGGGATATCCGTGTCAGTGGAACTTTGGCAGCAGTGCGTGGAGCTTTTGCGCGATGAGCTGCCTGCCCAACAATTCAACACTTGGATCCGTCCACTACAGGTCGAAGCCGAAGGCGACGAGTTGCGTGTCTACGCACCGAATCGTTTTGTTCTCGACTGGGTCAACGAAAAGTACCTGGGCCGCGTTCTTGAACTGCTGGATGAGCATGGCAACGGCATGGCGCCGGCGCTGTCCTTATTAATAGGCAGCAAACGCAGTTCGGCACCACGTGCCGCCCCGAATGCTCCGTTGGCTGCCGCTGCTTCACAGGCTCAGGCTGCTCAAGCACCCGTCAGCGCCCCGGCACCAGCCCAGGTAACCGCTCCGACCAAGCGTGCGACGCAAAAAGTTGCCGACATTAATGAAGAGCCATCGCGCGACAGTTTCGACCCGATGGCCGGGGCCAGTTCGCAACAAGCTCCGATTCGCGCCGAACAGCGTACGGTGCAGGTCGAAGGCGCGCTCAAGCACACCAGCTACCTGAACCGCACCTTCACCTTCGAAAACTTCGTCGAGGGCAAGTCCAACCAACTGGCCCGGGCTGCGGCCTGGCAAGTGGCGGACAATCCCAAGCACGGTTACAACCCGCTCTTCCTTTATGGTGGCGTCGGCTTGGGTAAAACCCACTTGATGCACGCTGTGGGTAACCACCTGTTAAAGAAGAATCCGAATGCCAAGGTTGTGTACCTGCATTCCGAGCGGTTCGTGGCCGATATGGTCAAGGCCCTGCAGCTGAACGCTATCAACGAGTTCAAGCGCTTCTACCGTTCAGTGGATGCGTTGCTGATCGATGACATTCAATTCTTCGCCCGCAAGGAACGTTCCCAGGAAGAGTTTTTCCACACCTTCAACGCCCTGCTTGAAGGTGGCCAGCAGGTCATTCTCACCAGTGACCGCTACCCGAAAGAAATCGAAGGCCTTGAAGAGCGCCTCAAATCCCGCTTCGGCTGGGGCCTGACGGTTGCCGTCGAGCCGCCGGAGCTGGAAACCCGCGTGGCGATCCTGATGAAAAAGGCCGATCAGGCCAAAGTCGATCTGCCCCATGACGCGGCATTCTTCATTGCCCAGCGTATTCGTTCCAACGTCCGTGAGCTGGAAGGCGCGCTCAAACGCGTGATCGCCCACTCGCACTTCATGGGCCGCGATATCACCATCGAGTTGATTCGCGAATCCCTGAAAGATCTGTTGGCACTGCAAGACAAACTGGTCTCTGTGGATAACATTCAGCGCACTGTCGCCGAGTACTACAAGATCAAGATCTCCGACCTGCTGTCCAAGCGTCGTTCACGCTCGGTCGCTCGTCCGCGTCAGGTTGCCATGGCGTTGTCCAAAGAGTTGACTAACCACAGCCTGCCGGAAATCGGCGATGTGTTTGGCGGCCGCGACCACACGACCGTTTTGCACGCCTGCCGCAAGATCAATGAACTTAAGGAATCCGACGCGGACATCCGCGAGGACTATAAGAACCTGCTGCGTACACTGACCACTTGATGAACACCAGCGCAGCTTATTAAGGCAAGGGACTAGACCATGCATTTCACCATTCAACGCGAAGCCCTGTTGAAACCCCTGCAACTGGTCGCAGGCGTCGTCGAGCGCCGACAGACCTTGCCGGTGCTCTCCAACGTGCTGCTGGTTGTCGAAGGCCAGCAATTGTCGCTGACCGGTACCGACCTGGAAGTCGAGCTGGTCGGTCGTGTACAACTCGAAGAGCCTTCTGATCCAGGTTCCATCACTGTGCCTGCGCGCAAGCTGATGGATATCTGCAAAAGCTTGCCCAACGATGCGCTGATCGACATCAAGGTCGACGAGCAGAAGCTCGTGGTGAAGGCCGGCCGTAGCCGCTTCACCCTGTCGACCCTGCCGGCCAATGACTTCCCGACTGTGGAAGAAGGCCCAGGCTCGTTGACGTGCAGCCTTGAGCAAAGCAAATTGCGTCGTCTGATCGAACGCACCAGCTTCGCCATGGCCCAGCAGGACGTGCGCTATTACCTCAACGGTATGCTGCTGGAAGTTTCCGAAGGCATCATCCGCGCCGTGGCCACCGACGGTCACCGTCTGGCCATGTGCTCGATGAAGGCCGATATCGGTCAGCCGGACCGCCACCAGGTCATCGTGCCACGTAAAGGTATCCTTGAACTGGCGCGCTTGCTGACTGAGCCGGACGGCATCGTCAGCATCGTCCTGGGTCAACACCACATTCGCGCCACCACCGGCGAGTTCACCTTCACCTCGAAACTGGTCGACGGCAAATTCCCGGACTACGAACGTGTTCTGCCAAAAGGTGGCGACAAGCTGGTACTCGGCGATCGTCAGGCCCTGCGTGAAGCCTTCAGCCGTACCGCGATTCTGTCCAACGAGAAGTACCGCGGCATCCGTCTGCAATTGGCCAATGGCCAACTGAAGATCCAGGCGAACAACCCGGAACAGGAAGAAGCGGAAGAAGAAGTGGGCGTCGAGTACAACGGCGGCAATCTGGAAATCGGCTTCAACGTGAGCTATCTGCTCGACGTACTGGGCGTGATGACCACTGAGCAGGTTCGTTTGATCCTGTCCGACTCCAACAGCAGCGCGCTGGTGCAAGAGTCCGACAACGACGACTCGGCCTACGTTGTCATGCCGATGCGTCTGTAATCATGCTCAGCAGAAGCTAGATGTCCTTAAGTCGCGTCTCGGTCACCGCGGTGCGCAATCTGCACCCGGTGACCTTCTCCCCCTCCCCCCGAATCAACATTCTTTACGGCGCCAACGGCAGCGGCAAAACCAGTGTTCTGGAGGCCATTCACCTGCTGGGGCTTGCCCGTTCGTTTCGTAGCACCCGCCTGTTACCGGTCATCCAGTACGAGCAGCTCGCCTGTACGGTGTTTGGTCAGGTGGAGTTGGCCGAGGGTGGGCACAGCGCTTTGGGGATCTCCCGAGACCGGCAAGGGGAGTTCCAGATTCGCATCGACGGGCAGAATGCCCGGAGCGCGGCGCAACTGGCGGAAATCCTGCCGCTGCAGTTGATCAACCCTGACAGTTTCCGCTTGCTGGAAGGCGCACCGAAGATTCGCCGACAGTTTCTCGACTGGGGCGTGTTCCACGTGGAACCCCGATTCATGTCCACCTGGCAGCGCTTGCAGAAGGCCCTGCGCCAGAGAAACTCTTGGCTGCGGCATGGTACACTTGACGCCGTTTCGCAAGCGGTTTGGGACAGGGAACTGTGCCAGGCCAGCGCTGAAATTGATGAATACCGCCGCGCATATATCAAAGCCTTGAAACCAGTCTTTGAACAGACCTTGAGCGAACTGGTTGAGCTCGAGGGCTTAACGCTCAGCTATTACCGAGGTTGGGACAAAGACCGAGAACTGAGTGCAGTGCTCGCCGGGTCCCTTCAGCGGGATCAGCAAATGGGTCATACCCAGGCCGGACCACAGCGTGCTGATTTGCGTCTTAGATTGGGCGCACATAACGCCGCGGACATCTTGTCTCGCGGTCAGCAGAAGTTGGTGGTCTGTGCATTGCGGATTGCCCAAGGGCACTTGGTCAGCCAGGCCCGACGGGGCCAGTGTATTTATCTGGTGGATGACCTGCCGTCCGAACTGGACGAGCACCACCGCCGCGCGCTTTGCCGCTTGCTGGAAGACTTACGCTGCCAGGTGTTTATCACCTGTGTAGATCACGAATTATTGAGGGAAGGCTGGCAGACGGATACGCCAGTCGCTCTGTTCCACGTGGAACAGGGCCGTATCACCCAGACCCACGACCATCGGGAGTGAAGGCATTGAGCGAAGAAAATACGAATACCTACGACTCAACGAGCATTAAAGTGCTGAAAGGCCTGGATGCCGTACGCAAACGTCCCGGTATGTACATTGGTGACACCGACGATGGTAGCGGTCTGCACCACATGGTCTTCGAGGTAGTCGACAACTCCATCGATGAAGCGCTCGCTGGCCACTGCGACGACATCAGCATCATCATCCACCCGGATGAATCCATCACCGTTCGCGACAATGGTCGTGGTATCCCGGTAGACGTGCACAAAGAAGAAGGCGTCTCGGCAGCCGAGGTCATCATGACCGTGCTGCACGCTGGCGGTAAGTTCGACGATAACTCCTACAAAGTATCCGGCGGCCTGCACGGTGTAGGTGTGTCGGTTGTGAATGCCTTGTCCGAAGAGCTGGTCTTGACCGTTCGCCGCAGCGGCAAAATCTGGGAACAGACCTACATTCACGGTGTTCCAAAAGAACCGATGAAAATCGTCGGCGAAAGCGAAACCACCGGCACCCAGATCCACTTCAAACCGTCCGACCTGACGTTCAAGAACATCCACTTCAGCTGGGACATCCTGGCCAAGCGGATTCGTGAACTGTCCTTCCTCAACTCCGGTGTCGGCATCGTCCTCAAGGATGAGCGCAGCGGCAAGGAAGAGCTGTTCAAGTACGAGGGTGGCCTGCGTGCGTTCGTTGAATACCTGAACACCAACAAGACTCCGGTCAACCAGGTGTTCCACTTCAACATCCAGCGTGAAGACGGCATCGGCGTAGAAATCGCCTTGCAGTGGAACGACAGCTTCAACGAGAACCTGTTGTGCTTCACCAACAACATTCCACAGCGCGATGGCGGTACTCACCTGGTGGGTTTCCGTTCCGCTCTGACGCGTAACCTGAACACCTACATCGAAGCCGAAGGTCTGGCGAAGAAGCACAAAGTCGCGACCACCGGTGACGATGCCCGTGAAGGCCTGACCGCGATCATCTCGGTAAAAGTGCCGGATCCGAAGTTCAGCTCCCAGACTAAAGACAAGCTGGTTTCTTCCGAAGTGAAGACCGCGGTCGAACAGGAAATGGGCAAGTACTTCTCCGACTTCCTGCTGGAAAACCCGAACGAAGCCAAGCTGGTCGTCGGCAAGATGATCGATGCGGCTCGCGCTCGTGAAGCGGCGCGTAAAGCCCGTGAGATGACACGTCGTAAAGGCGCGCTGGATATCGCCGGCCTGCCGGGCAAACTGGCTGACTGCCAGGAAAAAGACCCTGCCCTTTCTGAACTGTACCTCGTGGAAGGTGACTCTGCTGGCGGCTCCGCCAAGCAGGGACGCAACCGTCGGACCCAAGCCATCCTGCCTCTCAAGGGCAAGATCCTGAACGTCGAGAAGGCGCGCTTCGACAAGATGATCTCTTCGCAAGAAGTGGGCACCTTGATTACCGCGCTGGGCTGTGGCATTGGCCGCGATGAGTACAACATCGCGAAGCTGCGTTACCACAACATCATCATCATGACCGATGCTGACGTCGACGGTTCGCACATCCGTACCCTGCTGCTGACCTTCTTCTTCCGTCAGTTGCCGGAGCTGATCGAGCGCGGCTACATCTACATCGCCCAGCCACCGCTGTACAAGGTCAAGAAAGGCAAGCAAGAGCAATACATCAAAGACGACGACGCCATGGAAGAGTACATGACGCAGTCGGCCCTGGAAGATGCGAGCCTGCACCTGAACGAGGAAGCACCGGGCATTTCCGGACCGGCCCTCGAGCGTCTGGTGAATGACTTCCGTCTGGTCATGAAGACGCTCAAGCGTCTGTCGCGCCTGTACCCACAGGAGTTGACCGAGCACTTCATCTACCTGCCTGCCGTCAGCCTGGAGCAACTCTCCGATCACGCAGCGATGCAGGATTGGATGGCCCAGTACGAAGTTCGCCTGCGCACCGTCGAGAAGTCCGGCCTGGTTTACAAAGCCAGCCTGCGTGAAGACCGTGAACGTAATGTCTGGCTGCCTGAGGTCGAACTGATCTCCCATGGCCTGTCGAACTACGTCACCTTCAACCGCGACTTCTTCGGCAGCAACGATTACAAGACTGTTGTTTCCCTGGGAGCTCAACTGAGCACCTTGCTGGACGACGGCGCGTACATCCAGCGTGGCGAGCGCAAGAAGCCGGTCACCGAGTTCAAGGAAGCCCTTGAATGGCTGATGGCCGAAAGCACCAAGCGTCACACCATCCAGCGATACAAAGGTCTGGGTGAGATGAACCCGGATCAGCTGTGGGAAACCACCATGGACCCAAGTCAGCGCCGGATGCTCAAAGTGACCATCGAAGACGCCATTGGCGCGGACCAGATCTTCAACACCCTGATGGGTGATGCGGTCGAGCCTCGTCGTGACTTCATCGAGAGCAACGCCCTGGCGGTTTCCAACCTGGACTTCTGATCCAGCGAACCTGCCAACGAAAAAGGCCAACGCTCAAGCGTTGGCCTTTTTTATTACCTGCAATTCCCTGAGATCACTTCCCTCTTCAGCCTTTTCCGAAACCTGAGATCCAACAAATCGCAGGCATAAAAAAACCGGCTATATCAGCCGGTTTTTTTGCGCCCGAAAAAAACTTATGCACCATTTTCGGCGTTTTATGTGTTTAAGAAATATGTATATAAATCATAAGCTTAAAAACAAAAAACGCTACTTTTCGACAAAACGGTACACAGGTTATCCACAGAATCTCAGACAGCCACCTGATCATTGGCAGAAGGGGCCGCAGGGGCTGCCGGCAGCGAACCCATTTCACGTTGCATCTGCTCGTTCCAGGCCTGGACCCGATCATTCAGCTCGGCAATCGCTCGCGGCCCGCTACCTTCGGCATACATGGGGGCGCCAATGATCACGGTAATGACGCCCTGCTTCTTCGCCCAACCGGTTTTCGGCCAGAACTTGCCAGCATTGTGCGCAATCGGCAGCACGGGAAGTGCGGCGTTGACGGCTAACGCGGTACCACCGCGAGAGAACTTTCCGATAGTGCCGTAAGGAACGCGTGTTCCCTCAGGGAAGATTAGAACCCAGACACCATCCTTCAGCAGTTCATCGCCCTTCTTCGCCACATGCTTGAGCGCCGCTTTCGGGTTGTCGCGGTCGATGGCGATGGGTCGCAGCATGGCCATGGCCCAGCCGAAAAAAGGAACGTAGAGCAGTTCGCGCTTAAGGACCTGGCTCAATGGCTCAAAGTAGGCGGATAGAAAGAACGTCTCCCATGTGCTCTGGTGGTTAGACTGAATCACGCAGGGCTGGTCGGGCACGTTCTCGCCCCCCTTTACTTCGTAGCTGATGCCCAGAAAGACTTTGCTCAGCCACAACGCGCAGCGGCACCAGTACACGTTGATGAAGCGATAGCGCGCCTTGAACGACAGAAAAGGCGCGATAAAAAAGCTCAGGCTGCACCAAAGCAAGGAGCTGGTGCCTAGCAACAGATAAAAGAGGAAAGTTCTGATGGCCTGCAGTATCGACATGGCGACGTTTACCGTTGCGGGCTCTGCCCGTCTATATAAAGCGCACTCCCGATCAATCCCTGGTCAGGACAATCGAAGCACTCTAATTGTGGATAAGTTCTGCGGCAATCGCCGCCAGATCGTCAAAAATCAAGGTGCCTACCGGTAGGGTCTTGCCCAAAGTCTTTTCGCCTTTCCCGGTCTTTACCAAAACTGGCTGAGAATCGACGGCTTTGGCAGCCTCCAGGTCACCAAGGGTGTCGCCGACAAACCAAACATTGGTCAGCGATACGTTGTAATGCGCGGCGATGGTTTTCAACATCCCGGGTTTTGGTTTGCGGCAATCGCAGCCATCGTCCGGCCCGTGCGGGCAATAGACGATCAGCCCGACTTCACCGCCCTGCTCCGCCACTCGCTCGCGCAAGCGCTCGTGCATGGCGTCCAGGGTGGCGATGTCGTAATAGCCGCGAGCGATGCCTGACTGGTTGGTAGCGACCGCTACCGTCCAGCCGGCCTTGCTCAACTGCGCGATGGCTTCGATCGAACCCGGGAGCGGAATCCACTCCTCCACCGACTTGATGTAAGCGTCGGAGTCGTAATTGATCACCCCGTCCCGATCGAGAATCAGCAGTTTCAACAGCAGCCCCTCAGCCCAGCAGCGAAATGTCGGCGACGCCGAGGAACAGCCCACGCAGACGCGACAGCAACGCATAACGGTTGGCGCGGACCTTGGCATCTTCAGCGTTGACCATCACGGCTTCGAAGAACGCATCCACTGGTTCGCGCAAGGCAGCCAGACGTGCCAGCGATTCGCTGTACTGACGCGCCGCAGCCATCGGCTGGACAGCCTGGTCAGCCTGCTGGATCGCCGAATACAGGGAGAACTCGTTGGCATTGTCGAAGTACTTGGCTTCCACGACCGAAGGAACAGAGCCTTCGACCTTGCTCAGCAAGTTCGAAACGCGCTTGTTCACTGCGGCCAGGGCAGCGGCTTCCGGCAATTTGCGGAACGCTTCTACCGCTTGTACGCGCTGATCGAAGTCCAGCGCCGACCCCGGTTTCAGGGCACGCACCGACAGGTAAGTGCCGACATCCACGCCTTCGTCTTCGTAACGGGCACGCAGACGGTCGAAGATGAACTCCAGCACCGAATCGTTGAGGCCGGCCGCCTTGACCTTGGTACCGAACGCATTCACGGCGAACGCCACGGCATCGTTCAAGTCGAGGTCGAGCTTCTTGTCGATCAGGATGCGCAACACGCCAAGTGCAGCACGGCGCAGGGCATACGGGTCTTTGCTACCGGTTGGCAGCATGCCGATACCGAAAATGCCCACCAGTGTGTCGAGCTTGTCAGCGATGGCCACGGCCGCACCGGTCAGGGTGGTCGGCAGTTCAGCACCGGCACCGCGCGGCATGTATTGCTCGTTCAGCGCCAGAGCGACTTCTTCCGGCTCGCCGTCGTTGAGGGCGTAGTAGTAACCGGCGACACCTTGCATCTCCGGGAACTCACCGACCATCTCGGTCGCCAGGTCGCACTTGGACAGCAGGCCTGCACGGGAAGCCCACGCGGCGTTACCGCCAATGCGTTGGGCGATGAACGCAGCGAGTTTGGAAACGCGCTCGGCCTTGTCGTAGACGCTGCCGAGTTTTTCCTGGAACACCACGTTCTGCAGACGCAGGTTGAAGTCTTCGAGTTTCTGCTTCTTGTCTTGCTTGAAGAAGAACTCGGCGTCGGTCAGGCGTGGGCGAACCACTTTCTCGTTACCGGCGATGATCTGCTGCGGGTCTTTGCTTTCGATGTTGGCCACGGTAATGAAACGTGGCAGCAACTTGCCGTCGGCATCCAGCAGGCAGAAATACTTCTGGTTGTCCTGCATGGTGGTGATCAGGGCTTCTTGCGGCACGTCGAGGAAACGCTCTTCGAACGAGCACACCAGCGGCACCGGCCATTCAACCAGCGCGGCTACTTCGTCGAGCAGCGCTGGCGGCACGATCGCCGTCCCTTCCTGCATCGTCGCCAGCTCTTCGACACGCTTGCTGATCAGCTCGCGACGCTCATTGGCATCGGCCAGTACGTAAGCGGCACGCAGGTCGCTCAGGTAGCTGGCCGGCGAGGTGATGCGCACGCTTTGCGGGTGATGGAAGCGGTGGCCACGGGAATCGCGACCGGCTTTCTGGGCGAGGATGGTGCAATCGATGACCTGGTCACCGAGCAACATCACCAGCCACTGGGTAGGACGAACGAATTCTTCCTTGCGAGCACCCCAGCGCATGCGCTTGGGAATCGGCAGGTCGTTCAGGGAATCTTCGACGATGGTCGCCAGCAGGCTCGCGGTCGGTTTGCCGGCGATGCTCTGGCTGTAACGCAGTTTCGGCCCGCTTTGATCGATTTCGCTCAGGTCGACGCCACACTTCTTGGCGAAGCCCAATGCCGCTTGAGTCGGGTTGCCTTCGGCATCGAACGCGGCCTGACATGGCGGGCCATCGAGGTTGATGCTGCGATCCGGCTGCTGAGTCGCCAGATCGGTGATCAGCACAGCCAGACGACGTGGCGCGGCGTAGACGGTTTTGGTCTCGTAGTTCAGGCCAGCGGCTTGCAGACCCTTGTCGATACCGGCCAGAAACGCGTCGGCCAGGGTGTTCAGGGCTTTGGGTGGCAGCTCTTCGGTGCCCAGTTCAACCAGAAAATCCAGAGCACTCATTGTGCTGCCTCCAGCTTGGCCAGTACTTCGTCACGCAGGTCCGGGGTCGCCATTGGGAAGCCCAGCTTGGCGCGAGCCAGCAGGTAAGCTTGCGCAACGGAACGCGCCAGAGTGCGGACACGCAGAATGTATTGCTGACGCGCGGTCACCGAAATTGCCCGGCGAGCATCCAGCAGGTTGAAGGTATGGGAGGCCTTCAACACCATTTCGTAGCTTGGCAACGGCAGCGGCTGGTCGAGTTCGATCAGGCGCTTGGCTTCGCTTTCGTAGAAATCGAACAGTTCGAACAGCTTCTCGACGTTGGCGTGTTCGAAGTTGTAGGTCGACTGCTCCACTTCGTTCTGGTGGAACACGTCGCCGTAGGTCACCTTACCGAACGGACCGTCAGCCCAGACCAGGTCGTAGACCGAGTCCACGCCTTGCAGGTACATGGCCAGGCGCTCAAGGCCGTAAGTGATCTCGCCGGTCACCGGGTAGCACTCGATGCCGCCCGCTTGCTGGAAGTAAGTGAACTGCGTCACTTCCATGCCGTTGAGCCAGACTTCCCAGCCCAGACCCCAGGCGCCCAGCGTTGGCGATTCCCAGTTGTCTTCAACGAAGCGAATGTCGTGGACCAATGGGTCCAGACCGACGTGCTTGAGGGAGCCCAGGTACAGTTCCTGGAAGTTGTCCGGGTTCGGCTTCAGGACTACCTGGAACTGATAGTAGTGCTGCAGACGGTTCGGGTTTTCGCCGTAGCGGCCGTCAGTCGGGCGACGACTGGGCTGCACATAAGCGGCGTTCCAGGTTTCCGGGCCAATGGCGCGCAGAAACGTGGCAGTGTGGAAAGTCCCGGCGCCTACTTCCATATCGTAGGGCTGAAGTACCACACAACCTTGCTCGGCCCAGTATTGCTGGAGGGCGAGGATCAAGTCTTGGAAGGTACGCACGGCTGGCGTAGGCTGGCTCACGAAATTCACCTGTTTCTTGGGCTGCGATTTAAAGAGCGGGAGTATACCCGATTCGGTCCTGCGCACGCCCCCTGGAGCCTTATGCCACGCTGCTTTTGGTGTTCCGAAGATCCGCTGTACATGGCTTATCACGATCAGGAGTGGGGCACGCCGCTACGCGATGCGCAGGGATTGTTCGAGTTGCTTTTGCTCGAAGGGTTCCAGGCCGGCCTTTCCTGGATCACCGTGCTGCGTAAACGTGAGCGTTATCGCGAGGTGATGTTCGGCTTCGACGTACAACGCGTGGCGCAGATGAGCGACGCCGAAATCGATGAGTTGATGCTCGATCCGGGCATCATTCGCAATCGCCTCAAACTCAACGCGGCCCGGCGCAATGCCCAGGCCTGGCTGGTGCTGGAGGATCCGGTGGAGTTTCTCTGGTCCTTCGTCGACGGTAAGCCTGTGATCAATCATTTCAAGGATCGCAGCGAAGTGCCGGCCGTGACGCCGACCGCCGTGGAGATGAGCAAAGGCCTGAAAAAGGCCGGCTTCACCTTCGTCGGCCCGACTATTTGTTACGCGCTGATGCAGGCCTCGGGCATGGTCATGGACCACACTCAGGATTGCGATCGCTACGCGGTGCTGGCGAACGGCGGTTAGAATAGCCGCCTCGCGCACAGCACAAAATCAGGAGTGACCTGTGGATAAGTTTAAAGGCGCCTTGCTGGTAGGCGCTCTGCGGCTGTTTGCCCTGCTTCCGTGGCGGGCAGTGCAGGCAGTGGGCTCGGTCATCGGCTGGGTCATGTGGAAAACCCCTAACCGTTCCCGCGACGTGGTGAGGATCAATCTCGCCAAGTGTTTCCCGGACATGGACCCGGCCGAGCGTGAGCGTCTGGTAGGCCAGAGCCTGAAAGACATCGGCAAATCCCTGACCGAAAGTGCCTGCGCCTGGATCTGGCCGGCCCAGCGTTCCATCGACCTGGTGCGTGAAGTCGAAGGCCTCGACGTATTAAAGGACGCCCTCGCCTCTGGCAAAGGGGTCGTCGGCATCACCAGTCACCTGGGCAACTGGGAAGTGTTGAACCACTTCTATTGCAGCCAGTGCAAACCGATCATCTTTTATCGTCCGCCAAAGCTGAAGGCTGTGGATGATTTGCTGCGCAAGCAGCGGGTACAATTGGGCAACCGGGTGGCCGCTTCCACCAAGGAAGGCATCCTCAGTGTCATCAAGGAAGTGCGCAAAGGCGGTGCAGTGGGCATTCCCGCTGACCCGGAACCGGCCGAATCCGCCGGAATTTTCGTGCCGTTCTTCGCCACCCAGGCCCTGACCAGCAAGTTCGTACCGAACATGCTCGCCGGCGGCAAAGCGGTCGGCGTGTTCCTGCATGCGCTACGTCTGCCGGACGGTTCGGGTTACAAAGTGATCCTCGAAGCCGCGCCAGAAGCCATGTACAGCACCGATACCGAAACGTCCTGCGCGGCCATGAGCCAGGTGGTCGAGCGCTATGTGCGGGCGTATCCGAGCCAGTACATGTGGAGCATGAAGCGCTTCAAGAAGCGGCCGCCGGGTGAAGAACGCTGGTACTGAGTCGATTGGCATGATCTGTGGATAACCCAGGGGCCAGGGTTATCCACAACCGTTCAATAAAGGGCGCAGAAGATGTCCGAACACCGCAAATCGTTTCGCATCAAGATCAGCCACCACAGCTTCGGCGAATGTCTGGGCCAGACGCGTAACCTGTCGACGACAGGCGTCTACGTCAAGCATCCGGGCTTGTCGGCCTTGCCCAAGGGCGCGGTGGTTTACGGTCAAGTGCAAGACTTACCCACAGGCGCGCCGCGGGTGCGTATGGAAGTGGTGCTGGTGGATGCCGAGGGCATTGGCCTGCGATACCTCTGATCAGTGAGCCTGACGCTCAAGCTTCTTCAGAAACACAGTCATTTCCTTCTCGGCCTGCTTGTCGCCATGGGCGCGAGCGGCTTCCAGGCCCTGTTCCCACGCTTGACGTGCGGACGCGAAATCCTCCAGCCCCAGATGGGCTTTGCCCAATAGCTTCCAGGCTGCCGAATATTTCGGATCGAATTCGACGCAACGCTGGAAATGCTCAGCGGCCTTGGCGTATTCCCCAAGATCCAGATAACCCTTGCCCAGGCCGAAGCGCAGCAATGAGTTATCCACACCCTTGGCGAGCATTTTTTCCAGGGATTCGAGCATGGTGGATTCCTTATTGAGGTTATTCAGGGATGCCTGTTCGTTCTTGAGATTGCTTTCGCGGGCAAGCCCGCTCCCACAGGAATCTCGGTCGTACACAAAATATGTGTTCACTGCAAAACACTGTGAGAGCGGGCTTGCCCGCGAAGGGGCCCGGCAAGCCACTGCAAATGCCGGATCAGAAGAAGCTCAGTCCCACATGGAACAGCTTTTCCACATCCCGAATATGCTTCTTATCCACAAGGAACAGAATCACATGGTCGCCCGCCGCAATCACGGTGTCGTCGTGGGCAATGATCACCTCTTCGTCGCGGATGATTGCGCCGATGGTGGTGCCCGGCGGCAGGCCGATGTTCTCAATGGCCTTGCCGATGACCTTACTCGACTTCTCATCACCGTGGGCAATCGCCTCGATGGCTTCCGCCGCGCCCCGGCGCAATGAGTGCACGCTGACGATATCGCCGCGGCGCACATGGGCCAGCAAGGTGCCGATGGTTGCCAATTGCGGGCTGATGGCGATGTCGATGTCGCCGCCCTGGATCAGATCGACGTACGCCGGGTTGTTGATGATGGTCATCACCTTCTTCGCACCCAGGCGCTTGGCCAGCAGCGAAGACATGATGTTGGCTTCGTCGTCGTTGGTCAGGGCCAGGAAAAGGTCGGCGTCGGCGATGTTCTCTTCCATCAGCAAGTCGCGGTCGGAGGCACTGCCCTGCAACACCACAGTGCTGTCGAGGGTGTCCGAGAGATGACGGCAGCGCGCCGGGTTCATCTCGATGATCTTCACTTGGTAACGGCTTTCGATAGCCTCGGCCAGACGTTCACCGATCTGCCCGCCGCCAGCGATGACGATGCGTTTGTAGCTCTCGTCGAGACGGCGCATTTCGCTCATCACAGCGCGAATATTCGCCTTGGCGGCGATGAAAAAGACTTCGTCGTCGGCCTCGATCACCGTATCGCCCTGCGGCAGGATCGGCCGATCACGACGGAAAATCGCCGCCACACGGGTTTCTACATTTGGCATGTGTTCGCGCAACTGACGCAGTTGCTGACCCACCAGCGGGCCGCCGTAGTACGCCTTGACCGCCACCAATTGGGCTTTGCCTTCGGCGAAGTCGATCACCTGCAAGGCGCCCGGATGCTGGATCAGACGCTTGATGTAATTGGTGACCACTTGCTCCGGGCTGATCAGCACGTCCACCGGGATCGCTTCGTTATCGAACAGCTCGGAACGAGTCAGGTAGGCCGCTTCGCGAACCCGGGCGATTTTGGTCGGGGTGTGGAACAGGGTGTGGGCAACCTGGCAGGCCACCATGTTGGTTTCGTCGCTGTTGGTCACCGCCACCAGCATGTCGGCGTCGTCCGCGCCGGCCTGACGCAGCACCGTCGGCAGCGAGCCGCGGCCCTGCACGGTGCGGATGTCCAGCCGATCGCCGAGGTCGCGCAGGCGTTCGCCATCAGTGTCGACGACGGTGATGTCGTTGGCCTCGCTGGCCAAGTGTTCTGCCAGCGAACCGCCGACCTGCCCTGCGCCGAGGATGATGATTTTCATCCAGTCACTCCATTGAATCCGTTTAACCGCGCGCGGCGGCGATCTTGATCAGCTTGGCGTAGTAAAACCCGTCGTGGCCGCCTTCCTGGGCCAGCAATTGGCGGCCATGGGGCTGCTTGATACCGGCCGTCGTGGCGAGGTCCAGTTCACGGGCGCCCGGCGTGCGGGCGAGGAAGGCTTCGATGACTTCGGTGTTCTCGGTCGGGAGCGTGGAGCAGGTGGCGTAAAGCAGGATGCCGCCGACTTCCAGAGTTATCCACATGGCATCGAGCAGCTCGCCCTGGAGAACCGCGAGTGCGGCGATGTCGTCGGGTTGGCGGGTCAGCTTGATGTCCGGGTGACGACGGATGACACCAGTGGCCGAGCATGGCGCGTCGAGCAGAATGCGCTGGAACGGTTTGCCGTCCCACCAGGTCGCGGTGTCGCGGCCGTCGGCGGCGATCAGTTCGGCGCTCAGGCCCAGGCGTGCGAGGTTTTCCCGCACTCGCACCAGACGCTTGGCTTCCAGGTCCACCGCGACCACGCCAGCGAGTGCCGGCTCGGCTTCAAGAATGTGGCAGGTCTTGCCGCCCGGTGCGCAGCAGGCGTCCAGCACCCGTTGGCCCGGTGCCAGGTCGAGCAGATCGGCGGCCAGTTGCGCGGCTTCGTCCTGCACACTGATCCAGCCTTCGGCGAAACCCGGCAAGCTGCGCACGTCGGCAGCGGCGTCGAGAATGATGCCGTCCTGACTGTAAATACACGGCGTGGCGGCGATGCCGGCGTCGGTCAGCAACCCGAGATAAGCATCGCGGCTGTGATGGCGACGGTTGACCCGCAGGATCATCGGCGGATGCGCGTTGTTCGCCGCGCAAATGGCTTCCCATTGTTCAGGCCAGAAGGCTTTCAGGGATTTCTGCAGCCAGCGTGGGTGGGCAGTGCGCACCACCGGATCGTGTTCCAGCTCGGCCAGCAGCGCTTCGCTTTCACGCTGGGCGCGGCGCAGCACGGCGTTGAGCAAGGCCTTGGCCCAGGGCTTTTTCAGCTTGTCGGCGCAACCCACGGTTTCACCGATGGCGGCATGGGCCGGAACCCGGGTGTAGAGCAACTGGTAGAGACCGACCAGCAACAGCGCTTCGACATCGGCGTCGGCTGCCTTGAACGGCTTCTGCAGCAACTTGGCCGCCAGCGCCGACAGACGCGGCTGCCAGCGCGCGGTGCCGAACGCCAGATCCTGGGTGAAGCCGCGGTCACGGTCTTCGACCTTGTCCATCTGCGTCGGCAGGGAACTGTTGAGTGAGGCTTTTCCGTTAAGAACAGCAGCAAGTGCCTTGGCGGCGGCCAGACGTGGATTCATTGAGCGTGCGCCGCTTGACCGAGGACGGTGCCGACGGCGAATTTCTCACGACGGCTGTTGAACAAGTCGCTGAAGTTCAGCGCCTTGCCGCCGGGCAATTGCAGACGAGTCAGACACAGGGCTTGCTCACCGCAGGCGACGATCAAACCGTCCTTGCTGGCGCTGAGGATTTCACCGGGAGCGCCCTGCCCTTCAGCGAGGCTGGCGGCCAGCACCTTCAATGCTTCGCCATTCAGCGTGCTGTGGCAAATCGGCCACGGATTGAAGGCGCGAACCAGGCGTTCCAGCTCAACCGCCGGACGACTCCAGTCGATGCGCGCTTCATCTTTGTTCAATTTGTGAGCATAAGTGGCGAGGCTGTCGTCCTGCACGTCGCCTTCCAGCGTCCCGGCAGCGAGGCCGGCAATCGCCTGAATCACCGCTGGCGGACCCATTTCCGCCAGACGGTCGTGGAGGCTGCCGCCGGTGTCTTCACCGGTGATCGGGGTGGTGACTTTGAGCAGCATCGGCCCGGTGTCGAGGCCCAGTTCCATGCGCATCACGGTCACGCCGCTTTCGCTGTCGCCCGCTTCGACGGCGCGCTGGATCGGCGCCGCACCGCGCCAGCGTGGCAGCAAGGAGGCGTGGCTGTTGATGCAGCCCAAACGCGGAATATCCAGCACCACTTGCGGCAGGATCAGGCCGTAGGCGACCACCACCAGCAAGTCCGGCTTGAGCGCAGCCAGTTCAGCCTGAGCGTCTTCGTTGCGCAGGGTTGGCGGTTGCAGCACCGGGATGTTGTTTTCCAGAGCCAACTGCTTGACCGGACTTGGCATCAACTTTTGCCCGCGACCCGCCGGACGGTCCGGTTGGGTGTAGACCGCGACGATCTCGTAAGGGCTGTCGAGCAGGGCCTTGAGGTGTTCGGCGGCGAATTCCGGGGTGCCGGCAAAGACGATGCGCAGTGGCTCAGTCATTCAAAAGGTCTCGCAAAAGAAAAAGGCTTGCCGCAGCAAGCCTTTGAAAGGAGGGCATCAAGCGTTCTGGCGATGGAGCTTTTCCAGTTTCTTCTTGATTCGGTCGCGTTTGAGATTGGACAGGTAGTCGACGAACAATTTGCCATTCAGGTGGTCGCATTCATGCTGGATGCACACGGCGAGCAGGCCTTCGGCGATCAGTTCGTAAGGCTGGCCGTCGCGGTCCAGGGCCTTGACCTTGACCTTCTGTGGGCGATCGACGTTTTCGTAGAAGCCCGGCACCGAGAGGCAGCCTTCCTGGTATTGCTCCATCTCGTCGGTCAGGGTTTCGAACTCGGGGTTGATGAACACCCGCGGTTCGCTGCGGTCTTCGGAGAGGTCCATCACGACGATACGTTTGTGCACGTTGACCTGGGTCGCGGCGAGGCCGATGCCTGGCGCTTCATACATTGTTTCAAACATATCATCGACCAACTGACGCACTTCGTCGTCCACTACGGCCACTGGTTTGGCGATAGTGCGCAGGCGCGAATCGGGGAATTCGAGGATGTCTAAAATGGCCATAAGCTCAATTGCTGCACATGTGAGGTAATGTCGGGTCGATGGCCTGGCGGGTCCGAAGATGCAGGCTACCGTTGTAAAACGTAGCTCCTTCTCTTTTTGGTAAAGAGTCAGGAGCGAGCCACGAGGGCTCTGGCGTTCTACGCGAATGCACATAATAAAGGGATTCACCGCATGAGGAAATCACTACTCGCCTTGCTCCTTCTGGCCTCGGCCGGTTTGGCGCACGGGCAAGTGCAACTCAAGGAAGGTTTTCCACAGCAATACACCGTGGAATCCGGTGACACACTCTGGGACATATCGGGGAAATTCCTTCGTGAACCGTGGAAATGGCCGGAGCTCTGGCAGGCCAATCCGCAGATCGAAAACCCCAATCTGATTTACCCCGGCGACTCGCTGTCGCTGGTCTACGTCAATGGGCAACCACGCCTGACCCTCAACCGTGGCGCGTCCCGGGGCACCATCAAGCTGTCGCCACGCATCCGCAGTAGCCCGGCTGCCAATGCGATCCCGAGTATTCCGCTGGAATCGATCAACAGCTTTCTGCTGAGCAACCGCATCGTCGACAAGGTCGAGGACTTCGACAAGGCGCCTTACATCGTTGCTGGCGATGCCGAACGCGTGCTCAGTGGCACCGGTGACCGAATCTTCGCTCGCGGCCATTTCGACCCGGCTCAACCGGTTTACGGCATCTTTCGTCAGGGCAAGGTCTACATCGATCCTGTCAGTAAAGAGTTTTTGGGGATCAACGCCGACGACATCGGCGGTGGCGAGATTGTGGCCACCGAAGGCGACGTTGCCACCCTGGCGCTGCAACGCACCACCCAGGAAGTCCGCCTCGGTGACCGCTTGTTCAGCGGTGAAGAGCGCTCCATCAACTCGACCTTCATGCCCAGTGCGCCAAAAAACCAGATCAACGGGTTGATCATCGACGTGCCGCGCGGGGTTACCCAAATTGGCGCGATGGATGTGGTCACCCTGAACAAGGGCCAGCGCGATGGCCTGGTCGAAGGCAACGTGTTGGTGGTGTTGAAAACCGGTGAAACCGTGCGTGACCGGATCACCGGTCAGCCACTGAAAATCCCGGATGAGCGCGCCGGTCTGCTGATGGTTTTCCGCACCTATGACAAGCTCAGCTACGGGCTGGTGCTCTACGCATCACGCTCCCTGGCGGTGCTGGACAAGGTGCGAAATCCTTAACGGGCTCCACAAGTTACCAACAGAGTTATCCACAGCTTATTCCCGTTTGAACGGGACTCATAACGATCAAGGATGATCCATGCCGCTGTCTGCCTTTGCACCGGTTTCCCCGGCGGAACTGGAAGCTCGTTTACGTTTGCATCGCCTGCCGGAACTCGGTCCTGTGCGATTCAAGAAATTGCTTGAGGCCTTCGGCTCGGCGTCCAAGGCTATCAGCGCGCCGGCCAGTGCCTGGCGTTCGTTGGGTTTGCCCCTCGCTTGTGCGCAGGCCAGGCGCTCCAGTGAAATCCGCGATGGCGCGAGCCATGCATTGGCCTGGTTAGAGCGTCCGGACCAGCATTTACTGATGTGGGACCAACCGGACTACCCGGCACTGTTGGCGGAAATCAGTGATGCGCCGCCGCTGTTATTCGTGGCGGGCGACCCCGGCATTCTGGAAAAACCGCAACTGGCGATGGTCGGTAGCCGTCGCGCTTCGCGGCCGGGCATGGACACCGCCGCCGCCTTTTCCCGCAGTCTGGCCGGCGCCGGGTTTGTCATTACCAGCGGTCTGGCGCTGGGCATCGATGCTGCCGCCCATCAAGCCGCTTTGGACGTGGGCGGGCGAACGGTCGGTGTACTTGGCACGGGACTTGAAAAGTTTTATCCACAGCGCAATCGACGGCTGGCAGACGCGATGATTGCCTCGGGCAGCGCAGTGCTTTCGGAGTTCCCGCTGGACGCCGGACCGACCGCCAGTAACTTCCCCCGGCGCAATCGGATCATCAGCGGTTTATCCCTCGGCGTGCTCGTGGTCGAGGCGAGTGTCGCCAGCGGTTCGTTGATCACCGCGAGGCTGGCGGCGGAACAAGGGCGCGAGGTGTATGCGATTCCCGGGTCGATTCATCACCCGGGCGCAAAGGGTTGTCATCAGCTGATCCGCGACGGAGCGGTGCTGGTGGAAACCATCGAGCATATCCTTGAAGCGTTGCGCGGCTGGCAGCAGTTGCCGTTATCCACAGCGACACCAGCGGTGACACATCCGTTGCTCATGCTGCTGCATGCCGCGCCCCACACCAGTGAAGCGTTGTGCGCCTCCAGCGGCTGGGCATTGCCCAAAGTGCTGGCAGCGCTGACGGAGCTGGAAATGGACGGCCGGGCGGTCTGCGAAAGCGGGCGCTGGTTTGCGCGGGTGAGCTAGGTTTTACAAGGAAGATCGGTAAACTGCGCAGAGCCTTATTCCGGAGAGTTTTTCATGGTCAACAGTTGGCGTGTGCAACAAGCCGCACGAGCCATTCGCGCAGGCGCGGTGATTGCCTACCCAACCGAGGCGGTCTGGGGTCTGGGGTGCGACCCGTGGGACGAAGAGGCGGTCTATCGTCTGCTGGCGATCAAGGGGCGGTCGGTGGAAAAAGGGTTGATTCTGGTGGCCGACAACATTCGCCAGTTCGACTTCCTCTTCGAAGACTTTCCTGAATTGTGGATGGATCGCATGGCCAGCACCTGGCCAGGGCCGAACACCTGGCTGGTGCCGCATCAGAATATGTTGCCGCAGTGGATTACCGGCGTGCATGAAACGGTGGCGCTGCGGGTCAGCGATCACCCGTTGGTGCGGGATTTGTGCGCGGTGGTCGGGCCGTTGGTTTCAACGTCGGCCAACCCGCAGGGCCAACCGGCGGCGCGCACGCGGATTCGCGTCGAGCAGTATTTCCGTGGGCAGGTGGATTACGTGTTGGGTGGGAATCTGGGTGGGCGCAAGAATCCGAGCGTGATTCGCGATCTGGCGACGGGCAAGGTTGTGCGCCCGGACTAAGACCGCATCATCGTTCTTCGCGAGCAAGCCCGCTCCCACATGAGATCTTCAGTGAACACAGAATTTGTGTTCGACAACGATCCACTGTGGGAGCGGGCTTGCTCGCGAAGAGGCCCTCAAGGCAACAAAACAGTCGAACCAGTCGTACGTCGTGCCGACAACTCGGTCTGCGCCTTCGCCGCTTCGGCCAACGGATACTTCTGGCTAATGGCCACTTTCAGCTTGCCGCTGATGATCATCTCGAACAGTTCATCCGCCATACGCTGCAAGTTTTCAGCGTTGTTGGCGTAAGTCGCCAGGGTTGGGCGGGTCACGTACAACGAACCCTTCGCCGACAGAATCCCCAGGTTCACCCCGTCTACCGCGCCCGACGCATTACCGAAGCTCACCACCAGACCGCGAGGCGCCGCGCTATCCAGCGAAGTCAGCCAAGTGTCCTTGCCCACGCCGTCATACACCACCGGGACTTTTTTCCCGTCAGTCAATTCCAGTACGCGCTGTGCGACGTTTTCATGGCTGTAATCGATGGTCGCCCAAGCGCCGTTGGCCTTGGCCAGTGCAGCTTTCTCCGGTGAGCTGACCGTGCCGATCAACTTCACGCCCAAGGCCTTGGCCCACTGGCAAGCCAGGGAGCCGACGCCACCCGCGGCAGCGTGAAACAGGATGGTTTCGCCACCCTTGAGTTCATAGGTCTGACGCAACAGGTACTGCACGGTCAGGCCCTTGAGCATTACGCCGGCGGCCTGTTCGAAGCTGATTGCGTCCGGCAAAAGGACCAGATTGGCCTCCGGCAACACGTGAACGTCGCTGTAAGCGCCCAACGGACCGCTGCCGTACGCCACGCGATCACCCACTTTGAACCGGGTGACTTCACTGCCCACCGCTTCGACCACGCCCGCACCTTCCGAGCCCAGGCCTGATGGCAGGGCTGGCGGTGCATAGAGACCGCTGCGGTAATAGGTGTCGATGAAATTCAGGCCGATGGCCTTATTGGTGACGCGAACCTGCTGCGGGCCGGGCTCGGCGGGTTGGTAGTCAACATACTCGAGCACTTCGGGGCCGCCATGGGCGCGAAACTGGATACGCTTTGCCATCAGAACTCTCCTTAGGTCGTCTTGCGAAGCTCCCTATCGGACTCCTAACCATGATCTTCGTCAACTGCGGCAGGCCCATCTGCGATGTTATGCTACGCGCCCATTTGCGCCGGCCCTGCTCCCATGGAGCGCCGCGTAGTTTTGCCCGATTCAAGGTGATGACATGACGACCCGCACCGAGGCCGTAAAAGCCTACCTGCTCGACCTGCAAGACCGCATTTGCGCGGCCCTCGAAGCTGAAGACGGCGGCACGCAGTTCGTCGAAGACGCCTGGACCCGGCCTGCCGGTGGTGGCGGTCGCACCCGGGTGATCGAAAATGGTGCTGTCATCGAAAAGGGCGGCGTCAACTTTTCCCACGTCTTCGGCAGCGGCCTCCCACCGTCCGCCAGCGCCCATCGACCAGAACTGGCCGGCCGTGGCTTCGAAGCCCTTGGCGTCTCTTTGGTCATTCACCCGCACAACCCGCATGTGCCGACGTCCCACGCCAACGTGCGCTTTTTCATTGCTGAAAAAGAAGGCGAAGAACCGGTCTGGTGGTTCGGCGGTGGCTTCGACCTGACCCCTTACTACGGCAATGAAGAAGACTGCGTGCATTGGCACCGCGTCGCCGAGCAGGCCTGCGCGCCGTTCGGTCCGGACGTCTACTCGCGCTACAAGGCCTGGTGCGACAGCTACTTCCACATCAAGCATCGCCACGAGCCGCGCGGCATCGGCGGCTTGTTCTTTGATGACTTGAACGAATGGGACTTCGACACTTGTTTCGCCTTCATGCGTGCCATCGGTGATGCGTTCATCGACGCCTACCTGCCGATCGTGCAGCGCCGCAAAAACGATGCGTTTACCGCTAAACAGCGTGAATTCCAGGAATTCCGCCGTGGGCGCTACGTTGAGTTCAACCTGGTCTACGATCGCGGCACGCTGTTCGGTCTGCAATCGGGTGGGCGTACCGAGTCGATCCTGATGTCCCTGCCGCCGCAAGTTCGTTGGAGTTACGATTGGAAAGCCGAGCCGGGCAGCGAAGAAGCACGGCTGACCGAGTACTTCCTGCAAGACCGTGATTGGTTGGCCAAGGCCTGAACGAGGAATTCTGATGGACCGTTACGTCGTATTCGGTAACCCGATTGGCCACAGCAAGTCGCCGTTGATCCACCGTCTGTTCGCCGAGCAGACGGCTCAAAAACTGGACTACAGCACGTTGCTGGCACCCCTCGACGATTTTTCCACCTGCGCCCGGACGTTTTTCCTCGAGGGTCGCGGGGCGAATGTGACGGTGCCGTTCAAGGAAGAAGCCTATCGTCTGGCGAACAGCCTGACGGCGCGGGCGCAACGCGCCGGTGCGGTGAACACCCTGAGCAAACTGGCCGATGGCAGCCTGCTGGGCGACAACACCGATGGCGCCGGGCTGGTGCGGGACCTGACGGTCAACGCCGGTTTCAGCCTCAAGGGCAAACGCATCCTGCTGCTCGGTGCCGGCGGTGCGGTGCGCGGCGCGCTGGAGCCGTTGCTGGCCGAGCAATCCGCCTCGGTGATCATCGCCAACCGCACGGTGGAAAAAGCCGAACTGTTGGCGGAATTGTTCGCAGACCTGGGGCCGGTGTCGGCCAGTGGTTTTGATTGGTTGAAGGAGTCGGTGGACCTGATCATTAACGCGACGTCCGCCAGTCTGTCAGGGGATGTACCGCCGATTGCCAGCAGTTTGATCGAGCCGGGCAAAACGGTGTGCTACGACATGATGTACGGCAAGGAGCCGACCTCGTTCTGCCGTTGGGCCAGTGAACATGGCGCGGCGGTATCGATGGATGGCTTGGGGATGCTCGCGGAACAAGCGGCAGAAGCCTTCTTCCTGTGGCGCGGCGTGCGCCCGGACACGGCGCCGGTGCTGGCCGAGTTGCGTCGGCAGTTGGCCCTTTAAAAGCATCGCGAGCAGGCTCGCTCCCACAGGGAATCACCGAAAACCTGTGGGAGCGAGCCTGCTCGCGATGGCCGCGACACCGATTTCGGATCAGTCCTCAAACCGGATCGGGCATTTCTCCGCCCCTTCCAGCTTCCGCAACTCTTCCACCACCTGCGGCCGCGCGCGCCGCAAAGTCAGGCTGCGATCCTGCCGCAGCAGCCGCCGCGCTTCCTGATGGAGCATCTCCACACCTGAATAATCGATGAAGTTGATCTGCTGCGCTTCGATCACCACGCGTGCGCCGTGCATCCGCTGCAGGCGTACTTGCAGGTAATGGCTGGCGCCGAAAAAGATCGAACCGCCAACCCGCAGAATGTCTTCATCCCCATCCTGCCAATGCTGGACCCGCGGTTGCGAGGTGCGTTTGAGGTAGAAGAACAGCGAAGCCAGCACTCCGGCGTAGATCGCGGTCTGCAATTCCAGCAGCAGCGTGGCGACGCAGGTCAGCGCCATGACCAGGAACTCGGCGCGGCTGACCCGCAACAACGCGCGAATACCGCGATGATCCACCAGCCCCCAGGCGATCAACAAAATGCTGCCGGCCATGGCCGGGATCGGAATGTGCGCGATCAAATTCGCGCCGAAGATGGCGAACAGCGCCACCCACACCGCCGAAAAAACCCCGGCCATCGGCGAACAGGCGCCCGCTTCGTAGCTCAGGCCCGAGCGGGTGAAGGAACCGGCTGACAGCGATCCGGAAAAAAACGCACCGACCATGTTCGACAAACCCTGGGCGCGGACTTCCTGATTGGCGTCGAGCAACTGCTGGGAGCGGGCCGACAAGGATCGGGCAATCGACAGACTGGTGACCAGCCCGAGCATGCCCACCGCCACCGCACTGGGTAACAAGCGCAGAATCAGGTCCAGATCCAGCGGCAGCGGGCTGAAGGGCGGCAGCCGCCCGACAAACGCGCTGACCAACTTCACATGGCCAAGCATCGATGGCCAGAACCAGACCAGCAATCCGCTCAGCACCAGGGTGATCAATAGCGTCGGCCAGCGTGGCAGGAGCAATTTGAGGATCACGCCCACGACGACGGTCGCCAGGCCCAGCATCAGCGACGGTTTATCCACTTCGCCGAGGTGACTGAAGAGCATCATCAAGCTGTTCAGCGCTGTTGCCTGGTTGGGCAAATCCAGCCCCAACAAATTCGGCAGTTGGCCGATGGCAATCACCACCGCCGCGCCGAGGGTGAAACCCAGCACCACCGAGTGCGAGACGAAATTCACCAAGGCGCCGAAGCGCAGCAAACCGAGCAGCCACTGGAAAATGCCGGCAAGCAGCGTCAGCAATAGGATCAGGGTGACGTAGTCCTCTGACGCCGGAACGGCCAGAGGACTGACGCTGGCGTACAAGACGATAGAAATCGCCGCCGTAGGACCGCAGATCAAATGCCACGAAGACCCCCAGAGACAGGCGATCAGCACCGGGATAATCGCCGCGTACAGACCGTATTCAGGTGGGAGACCGGCGATCAGCGCGTAGGCAATGGATTGCGGCAACGCGAGAATCGCGCCGCTGAGACCGACAATCAGGTCACGACCGACACTGGCGCGGGTTTGCCGAGGCATCCAGCTGAGGAAGGGGAAGAGCGAATGGCGGCTTGGAAAGGCCATGGGTCCTCTCGGGTGAGATTTTGCGCAAGGGTAGCAGGGTTGTGAGGGGTGTCAGATGAATCCACCCCTCACCCTAACCCTCTCCCCAGAGGGTAGAGGGGACTGACCGTGTTGAATGTTCGGAATACTGCGACCTGAAATAACGAGGCGAACTCAGGTCCGAAAAACACCGGAGATCTGCTCCCTTTCCCCCTCTCCCCTATGGGGAGAGGGCTGGGGTGAGGGGGCGATCCTGAACCAGACACAGAATCCAGCATCACCCAATTAAAGCTTCGCCTTCACCGCCCCCAACGCATCCTTCCCATCCACGGTCTTCACCCCGTCCAGCCACTTATCCAGCACCGCCGGATTCGCCTTGATCCACGCCTTCGCCGCATCAGCATTGCTGACCTTCTTGTTCACCACTTCGGCCATGATGCTGTTCTCCATTTCCTGGGTGAAACTCAGGTTGGTGAGCAGTTTGCCGACGTTCGGGCAGGCCTGTGCATAACCTTTGCGGGTCAGCGTATGAACACTGCCCGTGTCGCCAAAGTACTTCTCGCCGCCCTTCAGATAATGCATTTTCAGTTGCACGTTCATTGGGTGCGGGGTCCAGCCGAGGAAGGTCACGAACTTCTGTTTTTTCACCGCGCGAGACACTTCGGCCAGCATCGCCTGCTCGCTGGACTCGACCAGTTTCCACTGGCCCATGTCGAAGTCGTTCTTCTTGATGATTTCCTGCAGCGAGATGTTGGCGGGAGCGCCGGAGCCGATGCCGTAGATCTTCTTGTCGAACTTGTCAGCGTATTTGTTCAGGTCGGAAAAGTTATGCACACCTGCGTCCCAGACGTAATCCGGGACCGCGAGGGTGAATTCGGTGCCGTCGAGGTTTTTTGCCAGTTGCGTGACATCGCCGGTGGCCACGAATTTGTCGTAGAAGCCCTGTTGCGCCGGCATCCAGTTACCGAGAAACACGTCGACCTGGCCATCTTTCAAGCCGCCAAAGGTGATCGGCACTGCAAGCGTGTCGACCTTGGCCTTGTAGCCCATGCCGTCCAGCAGAAACCCGGTGATGGCGTTGGTCGCGGCAATGTCGCTCCAGCCAGGGTCGGCCATTTTCACCGTCTCGCAACTCTGATCGGCATACGCCGATGCACTGCCCAGAGCCAGAAGCCCGACCGTCATTGCTGTGGATAACCTACGCATGGCATTCCCCTTAACATTATTGGTTTTGGCAGGGTTGTGGATAACGTGCTTTACGCTCCAGATCGTCGAGGTCGATGTGGTTGCGCATGTACTGCTGACTGGCGTCCACCAGCGGCTGGTGATCCCAGCTCTTCAGCTTGCCGATGGTTAATGCCTTGGCGACGAAACGTCGGCGTCGTTGGCTGGCGAGCACCTGTTGGTGGATCGCCGGGATATCCCATTTGGCCCGGGCTTCGGCGAGAAATTCATCGAAAAGCGACTGATGTTGCGGCGACTGGCTGAGTTCTTCCAGTTCGCGCGGGTCGTTGTGTACGTCGAAGAGTAGGCAAGGGTCGTCTTCGCTGTAGATGAATTTGTAGGCGCCACGGCGAATCATCATCAGCGGGCTGATAGTGCCTTCAGCCATGTACTCGCCGAAGACTTCGTCATGACCGCCCTGTCCTTGCAGGTGCGAGACCAGTGAGCGGCCATCCAGCGGCAGACCCGGCTCCAGCGAACCGCCGGCCAGTTCGACGAAGGTCGGCAACAGATCGGCAGTGGACACCGCCGCGCTGACCCGGCCAGCCCCGAATTGCCCCGGCGCACTGATCAACAGCGGTACGCGGGCGGCCATTTCGTACCAGTGCATTTTGTACCAGAGCCCACGCTCGCCGAGCATGTCGCCGTGGTCGCCGGAGAACACAATGATGGTGTCGTCGATCAGGCCGGTTTCCTCGAGTGTTTGCAGGAGTTTGCCGACGTTGCTGTCGATATAGCTGCACGCACCGAAGTACGCACGGCGTGCATCGCGAATCTTATCCACAGGCAGTGGTTTGTCCCACAGGTCGTAAACTTTGAGTAAACGCTGGGAATGCGGATCCAGTTCGGTCTGCGCCGGGGTTTCAGGCAACGGGATGTCGGCGTCGTCGTACATATCCCAGAAGGCCTTGGGAATGGTGTACGGGTCGTGTGGGTGAGTCATCGAAACGGTCAGGCAGAACGGCTGATCGCCATCCTCGCGGATGTGATCGAACAAGTACTGTTGAGCCTTGAACACCACTTCTTCGTCGAAATCCAGCTGATTGGTGCGTACGCACGGCCCGGCCTGCAGCACCGACGACATATTGTGAAACCAGGTTGGACGCACGTCTGGCTCGTCCCAGTTCACAGACCAGCCGTAATCGGCCGGGTAGATGTCGCTGGTCAGGCGTTCTTCATAGCCGTGCAGCTGATCCGGGCCACAGAAATGCATCTTGCCCGACAGCGCGGTGCGGTAGCCGAGTCGACGCAGGTAGTGGGCATAAGTCGGTACGTCGGCGGGGAAATCGGCCGCGTTGTCGTAGGCGCCGATCTTGCTCGGCAACTGACCGCTGACCAGGGTAAAACGCGACGGCGCGCACAATGGGCTGTTGCAATAAGCGGCGTCGAACACCACGCCTTCGGCGGCGAGGCGGCTGAGATTAGGCAGTTTGATGGGCGAAGGGCCGTAGAACGGCAACATTGGCGCGGCCATTTGATCGGCCATGATGAAAAGAATATTTTTGCGCTTCATGTGATCGCGGCATTCCATAGTGAATATTTATGCGAGAGTGCTGTGATTGAGCATGTAGCCCATGCAATTTGTGGTAAAGCCCATGCGCGGCAATGACTAGGATAAGCACAGCTTATGTATGACGCCCTTGGTGATTTGTCTCTGGATTTGCTTCGCGCCTTTGAAACGGCGGCCCGTCAGCGCAGCTTCACCGCGGCCGCCGTGGAGCTTGGCACCACGCAACCGGCCATCAGCCAGCAGATCAAACGGTTGGAAGAACAACTCGGGACGCGGCTGTTCGACCGGATCTATCGCGGCATCGAACTGACCGAGGCCGGGACGATCCTGTTTGAGCAGGTTCAGCTCGGATTGCAGAATATCGACGCAGGGTTGAGCGCGATCAGCGCACAGCATCAACATGAAGTGTTGCAGGTCGCCACCGATTTCGCCTTCGCCGCGTATTGGTTGATGCCGCGCCTGCACCGCTTCCATGCCGCCAATCCTCAAGTGGACGTCAGCCTGGTCACCAGCGAACGCAGCCTCAACATGCTGCGCACTGATATTGATGTGGCGGTGTTGTTTGGGGATGGCCGATTCAAACAGGGCGAAAGCCATTGGCTGTTCAGCGAAGAAGTGTTTCCGGTGTGCAGCCCGCTGCTGTTGAAGGATCGTCCCCTGCCCTTGCCACCCCAGTCATTGCTCGAGTTCCCGCTGCTGCACCTTCGCGGCGAGAACAGCAGCAACTGGTTCGACTGGAGCGGCGTATTTCGTGAGTTGGGGATTGCTTCGGCACCCGCGCCAGGGCAATTACGCTTCGACAATTACACGCTGCTGATTCAGGCGGCGATTGGCGGCCAGGGCGTGGCGATTGGGTGGCGGCACCTTGTGGATAACTTGCTGGCGCAGGGTTTGTTGTGCCGACCGATTGCGCAAACGGTGATCTCCAGGCTCGGCTACTACGTGGTCCTGCCCCAGCGGAAACGGCGTGGTGCGCTGATTCAACAGTTTGTGGACTGGCTGATGGCTGAGCAGGCCAGCAGTGCGCAATCGTTGAATGGCCTGCCGTTGCCGTCTATCGCTGTATAGCCTCGGTCGCGACAAAGGTCACGTGTTCGCCGACATGCAGGTTCAACCGCAACTCATCGGCAATCCCCACAGCCACCCGGCTCAACCGTCCAAGCGGTTCGGCGAGGCCCGGCTCCAGGCTGCTGCTGACGTGGCTGAAATGTTCGATGGTCAGCCCAGGCACCCCGCGTGGCGCATTCACCAGCGTCCAGTGCAAGGTGCTGCTTTGCAGGGCCTCGCGGATTTCTTCGGCGGCGTGGCGTTGCAGCCGATCTTCTATTTCCGGATCGTCCAGTGCCTCGAAATCGCCGACCAGAAACAGCCGGGCAATCCCTGAGGCCTGCATGCCATCGATCAGGGCATCCACCGCCAACACTTGCTCGACCGGGCCGGGCACGATGGATTTTTCCACGTGCTCGCTGCTCATCGGCAGTCCGGGGGCATCCAGCAGACAAATCACCGCCGAACACCCGGCGACGCTCTGCTTGACCCGCTTGGCGTCGAACAAATCGCCGGTCTTGGTCCGCAGTCCCGGGCGCGGCGCGAGCGCCGTCAGGTCATCGAGAATCGCGATCACTTCATGTTGGCGCCGCAGCATTTCAGCCATCAGCGCACTGCCTAGGCTACTCATGGCACCATAAAGCACCACTTTCACCACCGGGGTTTCGGCATTTTTCATGGCCGTGCTCCGTTCTTCCTATCTTTATGGCGTGTGACCTGTGGGAAACAACGCCGGTTCGACTCGGTTCAGAGGGTTTCAAATGCAGCAGATCAAGGGCTACCACGCCCATGTCTACTTCGACGCCAGTACCCTTCCTCAGGCGCGCGCCTTGTGTGAGCAGGCGGCGCAACTGTTTCCAGTGAGGATGGGCCGCGTCCATGAACGGCCGGTGGGCCCGCACCCGGACTGGAGCTGCCAGTTGGCGTTCGAGCCGCAATACATCGGCGACGTGCTGCCCTGGCTTGCGCTCAACCGCAAAGGCTTGGTGGTGTTCCTGCACCCGGACACCGGCGACGATCTGCTCGACCACACCGAGCATGCGATCTGGATGGGCGCCATTCGGCCACTGGATCTGTCTGTTTTTTGATCAGTTTACAACTGTTCCTCGGCTTCGCCGGGCAAATGTTCATCCAGATGCAGCCAGGGCAGTCGGTTGTCAGTCCAGATATGCCTTTCGGCGGGTGCGTGCTCGGGATGATCGAGGGTGGCGATGGTCACGTCGATGCTGTCCGGGCTCAGGTGCGAAACCAGCGCCAGCTGCGCCCCACAGTTGCCGCAGAAATACCGCACGCAGGTGGTTGAAGAGTCGTACTGCGCTGGCGTTCCTTTCACCCATTCAAAGGCTGAGGCGGGCACGGTGATCCAGGTGGTCACGATCCCGCCGCTGACCCGTCGGCAAATCGAACAATGACAGTGGGCGATGTCGTGCAAAGGCCCGCTGAATTGATAGCGCAGATGTCCGCAGTGGCAGCCGCCCGTATGAACTTCGCCCATTCTGTTTCCTCCTGTTGCGTATGTTCCGACGTCTTCGCGAGCAAGTCGAATCGTCGCACCGCCGCTCCCACAGGGGAACGCATTCCAATGTGGGAGCGGCGGTGCGACGATTCGACTTGCTCGCGAAGGCGTCAACTCGGTTTAACGTCCCTGCCCCGGTCCGACGACCGGTTGCACATCTGGTCAATGCTTTCATCCGCGAAAGCTGGCTGAAAGCTTCCGCGATTAGGATCGCCCCCACTACCGGCAACAGACCGGTTGGCCAATGCCAGTGTTTTATCGCTCGCACAGCCCATTTAACAACAACAATGGTGATCCTGATGCCCTCTTCTACCCGCCGCTTCGCTGTCACTCCACCCATACGCCTCGTGCTTCCCGTTCTGCGCTGACCCACCCGGTTCGCCCATTCCCTAGACGCGCTATGCCTGGAGTATTCCCATGCTGACTTTCCTTGGCTTTGCCATGGTCATCACGTTCATGTTCCTGATCATGACCAAGCGCGTTTCCGCGCTGATCGCTCTGATCATCATCCCGATCCTGTTCGCGCTGTTCGGTGGTTTTGCGCCGAAGATCGGCCCGATGATGCTCGAAGGCATCACCAAGCTCGCACCGACCGGTGTGATGCTGATGTTCGCCATTCTGTACTTCGCCCTGATGATCGATTCCGGCCTGTTCGACCCGGCCGTGCGCAAGATCCTCAAACTGGTCAAGGGCGACCCGTTGAAAGTTTCGGTCGGCACCGCCGTACTGGCGCTCGTCGTCTCCCTCGATGGGGACGGCGCGACCACTTATATGATCTGCGTTGCCGCCATGCTGCCGCTCTACGCCCGTATCGGCATGAGCCCGCGGATCATGGCCGGCCTGATCATCCTCGCCGGTGGCGTGATGAACATGACGCCGTGGGGCGGCCCGACCGCTCGTGCGGCCAGTGCGCTGCACGTGGACCCGTCCGACATCTTCGTACCCATGATTCCGGCGATGGCTTTCGGGGTGCTGGCTATCCTCGTGATTGCCTACTTCTACGGCATGCGTGAGCGTGCACGTCTGGGTGAGCTGCACCTGGTGGGCGAGGAAATCGACCACTGTGAAATCAGCGTTTCGCAATTCCCGGATGCCCGTCGTCCAAAGTTGATCTGGTTCAACGGCGCCCTGACCCTGGCCCTGATGTGCGCCCTGGTCGCCGGTCTGTTGCCGCTGCCGGTGCTGTTCATGGTGGCGTTCAGTATCGCGATGATCGTCAACTACCCGTGCCTGCAACAGCAGAAGGACCGCGTCGCGGCCCACGCCGGTAGCGTGCTGGCGGTGGTCGGCTTGATCTTCGCGGCCGGTATCTTCACCGGCATCCTGTCGGGCACCGGAATGGTCGATGCGATGTCGAAAAGCCTGTTGGCGGTCATCCCGGACTTCCTCGGCCCGTACCTGGCGGTGATCACTGCACTGGTGAGCATGCCGTTCACGTTCTTCATGTCGAACGATGCATTTTATTACGGCGTGTTACCGGTACTTGCGGAAGCCGCCAGCCATTACGGTATAACCGCGGTTGAAATGGCACGTGCCTCGATCGTCGGTCAGCCCGTCCACTTGCTGAGCCCGCTGGTACCATCGACCTACCTGTTGGTGGCCCTGGCCGGTATCGACTTCGGTGATCACCAGCGTTTCACCCTGAAGTGGGCAGTGCTGGTTTGCATGTGCATACTGGTCGCCGCTTTGCTGATGGGGATTTTTCCGCTGTTCAGCACTCTATAAGCCCAAGACTCACCATGACGGGTCCAGGCTTTGTTGTTTGAAGCCTGGGCCCTTCGTGGTTTAACACTCGCACAAAGGAATACACATGGAATGGCTGACCAACCCTGAAATCTGGGTTGCCTTCTTCACCCTGACCGCCCTGGAAATCGTTCTGGGTATCGATAACATCATCATGATTTCGATCCTGGTCAGCCGCATGCCCAAGCACATGCAGGCACGCACGCGGATTTTCGGCCTGGCGCTGGCCATGGTCACGCGGATTCTGTTGCTGTTGTCGATCACCTGGGTCATGCGCCTTACCGCCGACTTGTTCGAAGTGTTCGGCCAGGGTATTTCCGGGCGTGACCTGATCCTGTTCTTCGGTGGTCTGTTCCTGCTGTGGAAGAGCTCGCAAGAGATGTACCACGCGCTGGAAGGTGAAGACGAAACCAATGAGGAGCCGGGCGGCAAGGGCGGCAACTTCTTCTACACCATCATTCAGATCGCGATCATCGACATCGTGTTCTCGCTGGACTCGGTCATCACCGCTGTTGGCATGGTGTCCTACGTACCGGTCATGGTCGCGGCGATCGTCGTTGCCGTGCTGGTGATGATGTGGGCTTCCGGCACCATCAGCGAGTTCATCGACAAGCACCCGTCGCTGAAGATGCTGGCGCTGTCGTTCCTGTTGATAGTCGGTACTGTGCTGATTGCTGAATCCCTCGACGTTCACGTGCCAAAAGGCTACGTCTACTTCGCCATGGCGTTCTCGCTGGCGGTGGAAGCGATCAACATCAAGATGCGCACCGCCATGGCGAAAAAGCGCAAGCAGCAGGAACCGGTGAAGCTGCGCAAGGATATTCCGGGTCAATAACCCGAATGCCATGTGATGACAAAGGGGCCTTCGGGCCCCTTTTTCATATCTGCATCAAGCTGTTTTTATGGCAGTTTTGTTTCAATCGCTTCTTTAGCTGTGCGATGCTGGCGCGCAGTCCGTTAGCCAACTACAGCTTAAGTACAGAACGTAGAAGAACGCGCGGCACCGTCAACTTGCTCCGATGGGGCGCTACCACCACAGGGGGCCTGCATGCTCACCCTGCTCAATTTGTTATCTGCCGTGGCCCTGTTGATTTGGGGCACGCACATCGTCCGAACCGGCATCCTGCGGGTCTACGGTTCCAACCTGCGCCATGTGATTGGCCGGAACATGTCCAGGCGCTGGCTGGCGTTCGTGTCGGGGATCGTCGTGACGGCGATGGTCCAGAGCAGCAACGCCACCGCCATGCTCGTCACCTCCTTTGTCGGTCAGGGCCTGATGGCGCTGACCCCTGCCCTGGCGACCATGCTCGGGGCCGACGTCGGTACCGCGCTGATGGCGCGGGTGCTGACCTTCGACCTGTCATGGTTGTCGCCGCTGCTGATCTTTCTTGGGGTGATTTTCTTCCTGTCACGCAAACAGACCCGGGTTGGACAGATGGGCCGGGTCAGTATCGGACTGGGGCTGATCATCCTGGCGCTGCAACTGATCGTCGCCGCTGCCGCGCCGATTACCCAGGCCCAAGGCGTGAAGGTGATTTTCGCCTCGCTGACCGGCGACATCTTGCTCGATGCCCTGGTCGGCGCGTTGTTTGCGATGGTTTCCTACTCCAGCCTGGCTGCCGTCCTGCTGACCGCGACCCTGGCCGGCGCTGCGGTGATCAGCCTGCCCGTTGCCATCGGCCTGGTGATCGGCGCCAACATCGGCAGCGGCATCCTCGCCTTCCTCAGCACCAGCATGCAGAACGCCGCCGGCCGCCAGGTGGCGTTGGGCAGCCTGCTCTACAAACTGATCGGCCTGTTGCTGATCATCCCGGTGCTCGATCCGTTGGTGCACTGGATCGACAGCCTGGACTTCAGCCCTCAGGAAATGGTCATCGGCTTTCACCTGCTCTACAACACCGCGCGTTGCCTGCTCTTGCTGCCGAGTGTCGGACCGATGGCCAGGTTCTGTGCGTGGGTGCTGCCGGAGCGCCCGCAAATCAATGGCACTGCCAAACCGCGGCATCTTGATCCAACAGCGCTGGTCACGCCCAGCCTGGCGCTGGCCAATGCCGCCCGGGAAACCCTGCGCATCGGCGACCTGATCGACAACATGCTCGAGGCCATGCTCGACGTGCTGAACGGCAAGCAAACCGCCGTTACCCAGGAAATGCGGCGCCTGACCGATGATGTGGAATCGCTCTATGGCGCGATCAAGCTGTATCTGGCGCAAATGCCCCGCGAAGATCTCAGCGAGCAGGACAGCCGGCGCTGGGCGGAAATCATCGAGCTGGCGATCAACCTTAAACTCGCCAGCGACCTCATCGAACGTATGCTGCGCAAGGTCCAGCAACAGAAAACCTCACAGCGCCGGTCTTTTTCCGAGGTCGGCCTGGAAGAGTTGGCGGGGCTGCACAGTCAGTTGATATCCAACCTGCGCCTGGGGTTGTCGGTGTTCCTCAGTGCCGATAAGGAAAGTGCCCGCCAGTTATTGCGCGAGAAACGTCGCTTTCGCGCACAGGAACGGCGCCTGGCCCATGCTCACGTCAGCCGATTGCAACGTAAGATCGTGCAGAGTATCGAAACCAGCTCGTTGCACCTTGAGTTGATTGCCGACATGAAGCGTCTGAATTCACTGTTTTGCAGCAGCGCCTATGTGGTGCTGGAAACTTCCGACACCGGCGCCCTGGCGGCCGATGATTTGGCAGACATCACGCATTCACCTTGAACGTCTGGCAGAGTGGTCAGTCAGTAACATTGATTCAGCATGAAGGCCGCCTTCGCGAGCAGGCTCGCTCCCACAGTGGATCTTCGGTGTACTCGGAAATTGTGTCCGACTCAGATCACCTGTGGGAGCGAGCCTGCTCGCGAAGGCGGCCTGGCTGATGACACGGATCTCCGATTGGTTGCCTGGAAGCTTGCTATGCGTTGTTTGTTGTTCGCTTGTCTGTTGCTTGGTTCATTCCCTTCATTTGCCCTGGATCGCTTTCAGGTCGAGGGCTATACGCTGCCCAACGGCCTGCAATTGCTGCTCAAACCCGGTACCGAGCGCGGGCATGTGGCGATTCGTCTGGTGGTCGGCGTTGGCATCGATGATTTCAGCTGCGCCGACAAGGAGCTGCCGCACCTGCTTGAGCACTTGCTGTTCAGCGGCATCGATGCCACGGGCGAAGGCGGGCTGGAAGAGCGCATGCAGGCCCTGGGTGGCGAGTGGAACGCCTACACCAGCAATGCCGACACGACCTTCGTCATCGAAGCCCCGGCGAAAAACCAGCGCAAGGTCCTCGACCTGCTGCTGGCGCTGCTGACCCAGACCCGAATCGACGACAACGCCATCAACGCCGCCAAACAAGTGGTCGAGCGCGAAGACGGCGGCCATTACTCGCACCTGCAACGCTTTCTGGATCGTCAGGACCTTGGCCACACAGCGAGTAATCAGCTGGCAGTGGAACTGGGCCTCAAATGCCCCGAACGCGCCGAAGTCGATCACCTGACCCGCGATCAGCTGGAAAAGGTACGCAAGGCCTGGTACGCGCCCAACAACATGACCCTGATCGTCGTCGGCGACCTTGAGCGGTTGCTGCCGGCCTATCTGGAACGGTCTTATGGCGCGCTTGAAGCGGTTGACCCGACCGATCACCCGCCCCTGCCGGCGATCCAGGCCACTGCTGCCCATGAGCGCACCTTGAGTCATGGTTTTGTTGGCGGCAGTGCCAAGTTGCATTGGCTGTTGCCAGAGCCGGTGCAGGAAGATCGGCACGACGAAACCTTCGACTTGCTCAAGGACTATCTGGACTGGGCGCTCTACCGCCAATTGCGCCTGGCCCATGGCTTGTCCTACGGGCCTTCGGTCGAGCGCGAGGTGTTTGGCGGTGTGGGCTTCATGAGCCTGAACGCGGACCTTGAGCGCGACGACGTGCCCGAGGCTGAACGGGTGCTGGATAATCTGAAGGCCGGGTTGCTCAGGGATGGTCTCAATGCCGGCACCTTCAACCGCATCAAGCAGGCCGCCATTGCCCGCCAGGCCTGGGCCGTGCAAGGCAACAGCGCGTTGGCCGATTATTACTGGAGTGCCCTTGGGGACTACGAGGACGGCCGTTTCGCCGACCCCGCCAAGGAACTGGAAGGGGTGACGCTGGAGGAAGCAAACAAGGCCATGCGTGAATTGCTGATGCAGCCGGGCTACCTGCGGATCGAAAAGCCGTTGGTCAGTGATGACCAGTTTGTGTGGGCGATTGCCGGGGTGTTCGGTTTGTTTGTACTCGGCCTGTTGGCTTGGCGCGTCCATCGCAGACGGTAACCGATCCTTGTGGCGAGGGGATTTATCCCCGTTCGGCTGCGCAGCAGCCGCAATATCTGTGAATGCGTTGAGTCTGACATTAATTTTGGGGCCGCTTCGCGACCCAACGGGGATAAATCCCCTCGCCACAGTAAGATTTCCAATCCGGTTTTGTGTTTGGCCAAAGTGATCGGGACCCTCGCCACACCGCTGTCCGGGCGGTACCCTGTCGGGGATTTTTCCCACGACTATTGCGAACCGCCGAATGCCTACTCTGACCCTATACGTACAGCGCATCCTGGAATTGATGAAGCGCTACCCGGGGGTCATTGCGCTCGGTGGTTTCATATCCGGGGTCGGCAGCTTCATGCTGGTGGATCGCCAACAGGGTCTGGCGACCTGGATCACCACCATCATGCTGGTCAGCTGGGTCTGGCTGATGCTGGAAAACAGCCTCACCAAGCTGTTCGCCAGGGTCTTCAAGCGCGAAATACCCCAGCCGCTTCTGCGTTATGCGACGCAGATGATCCATCAGGAAAGTCTATTCTTCGTTCTGCCGTTCTTTTTAATCACCACCACCTGGAACAGCGGTCAGTTGTTCTTCACTGGATTACTGAGCATGGCGGCGCTGATTTCGATCATCGACCCGCTCTACTACAAATGGCTGGCACCGCGCCGCTGGGCATTCCTGGCACTGCACACCCTGACCCTGTTCGCGGCCCTGCTGACCGCCCTGCCCGTCATTTTGCACCTGACCACCGCCCAGAGCTTCAAGCTGGCGCTGGGCATTGCCATGTTGCTGTCGTTCCCGAGCCTGGCCTCGATCTTCCCGATTCGCACTGTGCGCAATGCGTTGGCGATCCTCAGCATCACCGTCGGTATCGGCGCCGCCGGTTGGGTGCTGCGCTCCTGGGTTCCACCGGCGACCCTGTGGATGACCGATGTGGCGATCAGCACCCAAATGCAGGACCGCACCCCCGGCAAGAGCCTGGAAGAAGTCAGCGCCGAGCAGATTCGCGGAGGTGGGCTGTACGCGTACACCGCGATCAACGCCCCTAGGGGGCTGGCCGAGCGGATTTATCACGTCTGGATGTTCAACGGCAAAGAAGTCGACCGTATCCCTCTGGATATCAACGGTGGGCGCAAAGAAGGCTATCGCGCCTGGACCCACAAGCAGAACTTCCCCGGCAACCCCGCAGGCAAATGGCAGGTCCGGGTGCTGACTGAGGACGGTCAGTTGATTGGCGTGCTGCGCTTCAAGGTCATGGACAGCACACCCATCAAAGAAAAGTAACGCGGTTCGTGCTATTAGTCAGATCTGCGTAATAACCGAACAAGCACGGAGCTTATGACTAGCAGCACAATGCCCGGCAGTGCTCTACTGGACACCTCGCAAAGCCCTGCCCTGTTGCGGGTCACGGGTGACTGGACGCTCGCCCATTACGCCGATCTCAGCCGTCTGAGCGAAAAGCTCCGTGGCCAATACGACAACAACACCCATATCGATCTCAATGGCCTCGGCGCACTCGATACGGCGGGTGCGTCATTGCTGGTGGAGCTGCTGGGGGCCGAGCGTTTGGGCAAATCTGCCGAACACCCCGATTGCACCCTTTCTTCCGCTGATCGCGCCTTGTTGCAGACGGTGTACTGCTCGCTGACCGACTTCTGTGTACCGATCAAGGAACCGGAAATCAGCGTCGGCATTCAACTGCTGACCCGCATCGGCCGCGCGGTGGACGCGGTCTGGCAGGACACCCTGGAACTGCTGGGTTTCGTCGGTCTGATTCTGGAAACCATCGCTCGCGGGCTGTTTCGCCCCAAGCGCTGGCGCCTCACGCCGATGGTCGCGCACATCGAACAGACTGGCCTCGACGCCGCCCCCATCGTCGCCCTGCTGACTTTTCTGGTGGGCGCCGTGGTGGCGTTTCTCGGGGCGACGGTGCTGGCGAGTTTCGGCGCGAGTATTTTCACCGTGGACCTGGTGGCGTTCTCCTTTCTGCGCGAATTCGGTGTGTTACTGACCGCGATCCTGATGGCCGGCCGCACTGCCAGTGCGTTCACCGCGCAGATCGGTTCGATGAAAGCCAACGAAGAAATCGACGCCATCCGCACCTTGGGCCTCGACCCGATAGAGCTGCTGGTGGTGCCGCGCGTGTTGGCCCTGCTGGTCGCGCTGCCGATGCTGACCTTTCTGGCGATGCTTTCGGGGATTATCGGCGGCGGTGTGGTTTGCGCGGTGGCGCTGGATATCTCGCCAGCGATGTTCCTGTCGCTGCTGCAAACCGATATCGGCGTTCAGCATTTTCTGGTGGGGATCGTCAAAGCGCCGATTTTCGCGTTCCTGATCGGCGCCATCGGCTGTCTTGAAGGCTTCAAAGTCAGCGGCAGCGCCGAGTCCGTCGGTGCTCACACCACGTCGAGCGTGGTCCAGTCTATTTTCGTGGTGATCGTGCTCGACGCCGTGGCTGCGCTGTTTTTCATGGAGATGGGCTGGTGAGTCGTCTAACCCGAGCGCCATCCGAGGCGGTGATCGAAGTCCGCGATCTGTGCAATCGCTTTGGTCGCCAGAGCGTGCATGAGAACCTCGATCTGGATTTGTACAAGGGTGAAATCCTTGCCGTGGTCGGCGGTTCCGGCAGCGGCAAGTCAGTGCTGTTGCGCAGCATCGTCGGCTTGCGCCAGCCCAGTGAAGGGGTGGTGAAGGTCTTCGGCAAAAACCTGCCGATGCTGTCCGAACACGAGCGTTCGATGGTCGAACGGCGCTTCGGCGTGTTGTTCCAGAAAGGCGCCCTGTTCTCTTCGCTGACCGTGACCGAGAACGTCGCCCTGCCCCTGATCGAGCATGCCGGTTTGAGCCGAGAGGATGCCGAGCACCTGGCGGCAGTGAAAATGGCCTTGGCCGGGCTGCCGCTGTCGGCGGCCGACAAGTACCCCGCTTCGCTGTCCGGCGGCATGATCAAGCGTGCGGCACTGGCCCGGGCGCTGGCGCTGGACCCGGACATCCTGTTTCTCGACGAACCCACTGCCGGCCTCGATCCGATTGGCGCGGCCGCGTTCGATCAATTGATCCTGACCCTGCGCGATGCGTTGGGCCTGAGTGTTTTTCTGGTGACCCATGACCTCGACACGCTCTACACCATCACCGACCGTGTGGCGGTGCTGGCGCAAAAGAAAGTGCTGGTGGCGGATGCCATCGACAAGGTTTCGGAAACTGACGATCCGTGGATTCACGAATATTTCCATGGCCCTCGCGGCCGCGCGGCGTTGACCGCCGCTCAACAGCTTAAGGAGGTCTGACATGGAAACCCGAGCCCATCATGTATTGATCGGCCTGTTCACCGTGATTGTGGTGGCAGGCGCCCTGCTCTTCGGCTTGTGGCTGGCCAAGTCCAGCGTCGACACCGAGTTCAAGGATTACGAAGTCGTCTTCAACGAGGCCGTCAGCGGCCTGTCCAAGGGCAGCTCCGTGCAGTACAGCGGGATCAAGGTCGGCGACGTGGTGACCCTGCGTCTGGACCCGAAAGACCCGCGCCGAGTGCTGGCGCGGATCCGCCTGGGCGGCGATACACCGATCAAGGAAGACACCCGGGCCATATTGGCGCTGACCGGGATCACCGGGACCTCGATCATCCAGCTCAGCGGTGGTACGCCGCAGAGTCCGACGCTCAAGGGCAAGGACGGTCATTTGCCGACGATCATTGCATCGCCCTCGCCCATCGCCCGTTTGCTGAACGACAGCGGCGACCTGGTGGCCGGCGTGAACATGCTGATGCTCAACGCCAATAAGATGTTTTCTTCGCAGAACGTCGATCGCATCAGCCAGACCCTTGAACATCTGGAACAAACCACCGGCACCATCGCCGACCAGCGCGGCGATATTCGCCAGGCGATGCAGCAACTGGCCTCGGTCGGCAAACAGGCCGGCGCCATGCTGGAACAGACGTCGGCGCTGATGCGCAACGCCAATGGCATGCTCAACGATCAAGGCAAGCAGATGTTCGGCAGTGCCGAGCAGGCGATGAAGTCGCTGGAACAGAGCAGCGCGACCATCAACGAGCTGCTCACGACCAATCAGGATTCGCTCAACAGCGGCATGCAAGGCCTCAATGGCCTGGCCCCGGCGGTGCGTGAACTGCGCGACACCCTGACGTCGTTGCGGGCTATTTCCCAGCGTCTGGAAGCCAACCCCACCGGTTATTTGCTGGGCAATGACAAGGACAAGGAGTTCACACCATGAAGTTGACTCACCTCGCCCTCCTCGCCAGCTTCATTGTGCTCAGCGCCTGCTCGATCCTGCCCAAGTCCGAGCCGTCCGACGTCTATCGGTTGCCTTCGGCCCAGAGCAGCGCATCGGCCAGTCACGGGACGCCGCAGCGCTGGTCGCTACGCCTGACCAAGCCGCAGACCAGCGAAGCCTTGAACAGCCCGAAGATCGCCGTGATCCCTCAGGGTGATCTGATCAGCAGCTACAAGGCCTCGCGCTGGAGCGACCCGGCACCGGTGTTGTTGCGCAATCGTCTGTTGGATGGTTTTCAGCGTGATGGTCGGGTGACATTGCTGAGCACCGACGACAGCAACTTCCAGGCGGATCTTGAACTGGGCGGTAACCTGCAGGCATTCCAGGCTGAATACCAAGGAACGAACGCGAGCGTCATCGTGCGTCTGGATGCGTTGCTGGTGCGCGGTTATGACCAGCGAATCCTCGCCAGCCGACGCTTTGAAGTACGCCAGCCGTTGAGCGATGCGAAGGTACCGGCGGTGGTGGCCGGGTTTGGCCAGGCCAGTGACCAGTTGACGGCGCAGGTGGTGAGCTGGGCGGTTGAGCAAGGGCAGAAAGTTGCGCCGCCTCCCCGCCCTTAAAGCCAACATAGCCCCAATGTGGGAGCGAGCCTTTGTGGCGAGGGGACTTGTCCCCGTTGGACTGCGCAGCAGTCCCAAAATCTGAGTTCTCGGTGTATCAGATACAACTTGAATTCAGAAATTGGGGCCGCTTCGCGACCCAACGGGGACAAGTCCCCTCGCCACAAAGCCCGCTCCCACAAGGGTTTTGTGGTTAGCCGAAGAACCAGTAACAGACGCCGATCGCGCCGAGAACGCCAGCAAGCTCCGCCAGCAACGCGCAACCCACCGCATGGCGCGCCCGCTGGATCCCCACCGCGCCGAAGTACACTGCCAATACGTAGAACGTCGTTTCGGTACTGCCCTGAATCGTCGCCGCCACCAGCGCCGGGAAGCTGTCCACGCCAGACGTTTTCATGGTTTCGATCAGCATCGCCCGGGCGGCACTGCCGGAGAACGGCTTGACCATGGCGGTCGGCAACGCATCGACGAAGCGCGTGTCCCAACCGGCCCATGCCACCAGATGCCGGATCCCGTCCAGGCCAAAGTCCAGTGCTCCGGATGCCCGCAGCACGCCGATGGCACACAGCATCGCCACCAGATACGGCAGCAGGTTCTTGGCCACGTCGAAGCCTTCTTTGGCGCCTTCGATGAACGCTTCGTAGACCTTCACTTTGCGCAGCGCGCCGATCACCAGAAAAAGCATGATCAGCCCGAACAGCGTCACGTTGCCGAGGATCGATGACAGGCTGGCCAGAGCGGTCGCTGAGAGCGTCGCCAGCAGCGCCATGAAGGCACCGAGGGCCAAGGCGCCGGGAATCAGGTAGGCAAGCACCACCGGGTCCCACAGGCGCAGACGCTGCATGAACGCCACCGACAGCAGGCCGACCAATGTCGAGCAACTGGTGGCGAGCAGGATTGGCAGGAACACCAGGGTCGGATCGGGCGCACCTTGCTGGGCCCGGTACATGAAGATCGTCACCGGCAGCAGGGTCAGGGAGGAGGCGTTGAGCACCAGGAACAGGATCTGCGCGTTGCTGGCGATGGTGTCGCTGGGGTTGAGCTCTTGCAGCGCCTTCATGGCTTTAAGGCCGATTGGCGTGGCGGCGTTGTCCAGGCCCAGACCGTTGGCGGCGAAGTTCAGCGTGATCAGGCCGATGGCTGGGTGCCCGGCCGGTACTTCCGGCATCAGCCGCAGGAACAACGGGCCCAGCGCTTTGGCCAGCCACTCGACGATGCCGGCCTTCTCGGCAATCCGCAGAAAGCCCAGCCAGAGCGTCAGGGTGCCGAACAACAGGACCATGACTTCGACCGACAACTTGGCCATGGCGAAAATGCTTTCCACCATCGCCGCGAAGATCCCGGCGTTACCGCCGATCAGCCATTGCGCCAGTGCCGAAACGGCAGCCACGATGAAGAAGCCAAGCCACAGGCCATTAAGCATCAGTCAAATCCCCCGAAGAATGCGGCGAATGATAGCGGGGTAGCCAGAAACGACAAACCCCGGATTTCTCCGGGGTTTGTTTTGGCTCTGCATCGGGCCTTGTTGAGCCCCATGCTATGGGCTGGCCTCAATCCACTGTGGGAGCGGGCTTGCTCGCGAATGGGGAGTATCAGTCGCCCAATCAGTTGACTGACACACCGCTTTCGCGAGCAAGCCCGCTCCCACAGGGGTTATGCGTTAGTTGCTGGAAACTCCACCCACCGGCAATTTTTCCTTGCTGCGCCAGTGCGGCAGGGAGTTCCAGTAGCGCTGGCCCTTGGCGTCGTCGTACATGCCTTCCCAGCGGGAGATGACCAGCACGGCCAAGGCATTGCCGATCACGTTCAGCGCGGTACGGGCCATGTCCATGATGCGGTCGACACCGGCGATGAACGCCAGGCCTTCGAGCGGAATACCCACGCTGCCCAGGGTGGCCAGCAGCACCACAAAGGACACACCCGGAACGCCGGCGATGCCTTTGGAGGTGACCATCAGGGTCAGTACCAGCAGCAATTGCTGGCTGATCGACAGGTCGATGCCGTAGAGCTGGGCAATGAAGATGGCCGCAATGCTCTGGTACAGGGTCGAACCGTCGAGGTTGAACGAGTAGCCGGTCGGTACCACGAAGCTGCAAATGGCTTTCGGCGCGCCGTAGGCTTCCATTTTCTCGATCACGCGCGGCAGCACGGTTTCGGAACTGGCGGTGGAGTAGGCCAGCACCAGCTCATCCTTGAAGATGCGCATCAGCTTGATCACCGAGAAGCCGAACAGGCGAGCGATCAGGCCCAATACCACGAAGGCGAAGAAGGCGATGGCGACGTAAACCAGGATCACCAGTTTGGCCAGCGGCAGCAGGGAGGCGAAGCCGAAGTTGGCCACCGTCACCGCGATCAGTGCGAAAACGCCGATCGGGGCGTAGTTCATGATCATGTGAGTGACTTTGAACATGCTTTCCGACACGCCCTGGAACATCTTCACCAGCGGCTCGCGCAGGTCCGATTGCAGGCTCGACAGACCGAGACCGAACAATACGGAGAAGAAGATGATCGGCAGCATCTCGCCGCGGGCCATGGCCGCGAAGATGTTCGACGGGATCAGGTTGAGGATGGTCTGGATGAACGCATGTTCATGCTGAACCTCGGCGGCCGTGGCCTGGTACTTGGAAATATCCACGGTACCCAGGGTGCTCATGTCGATGCCGGTGCCCGGATGGAACACGTTGGCCAACACCAGACCGACCACGATGGCGATGGTGGTGACGATCTCGAAGTAGAGGATGGTCTTGAGGCCGATACGCCCGAGCTTTTTCGCGTCGCCGACGCCTGCAATTCCGACGATCAGCGAAGAGATCACGATCGGGATCACAATCATCTTGATCAGACGGATAAAGATATCGCCTGCTGGTTGCAGGACGTTGCTGACCCACCAGGCTTTTTCGGCACTGAAATGGTTGAGCAGCGCACCGATTGCAATCCCCAATACCAGACCGATGAGGATCTGCCAGGCGAGGCTAAGCTTTGCCTTCTTCATATCTTTACCCTTACTTGCGTTTGACTCAGGCAGATGCAAGAACTGGAACGCTTGTGGCGAAAAAGTCTTGTGCATCTGCCCCCGTATAAGGTGCCCCGGAGCGCTTGTTATCGGCTCTCTGGCAGGCGAAAAAAGGCGCAACTATTCAGATGCAAGGAAGCGACGTCTAATGCCGTAAACGCCTACCCTATGCCGAATCGGCATGAGCTTTTTTTACTGAAACTCGCGTCCCAACCGGTTCGAATACGACATTTCGGCAGGCATAAGTGCCGTGAACCGGCCATCGCAGAGGAGGTTGGTTGTTTTTTGAACAACGGGATGAGGGCTAAAACTTGGGAAAAAGCCTACGTTTAATCGCGAAAATTCTCGGTCGTTGAGTCGCGGTTTTCTCGATATACGGTCACCAAAGAAACACCGCGAAATGGTTTTGCGAAGGATTAGCGGAGATGGCGCGGAGGAGGCGAGCAGAACGCTCTAGGACAATACTTTGCGCTGACGAGCTCTTCGCAAGTCCGTCGATCCATGAGTGACCGACGAACTTGCGTCGCAGCTTCTGCCTGATCCGGCCCTTGCGCAGGTACTCCCTGTACCCGTAGGTCACTCCGCCCCTGAAACAGGCAGAACGTCCCGGCCCCTTGATCATGCGTCTACCGTCCTCGGGTAGCGCAGTGGAAAGAAGCCATGCTGCTTCTTTCATGTTACGAATTCAGTACCCGTGTGGATCTTTCTTCAGTTGTTCCATCAACAAGTCCTGCATGCCCTGGTCCGGCTTTCCAAGAAAGCGCTAGCCGGCATGTCGCTGTTGCCATGGCACTGCCGCCCGGAAACAGGGCGGCTGCCAGTGTCTTTCACAAAACGCTCATATTCACCCTCGACCGCGACGGCCAAAGAAGAAGGAAGCAATGAACATCACCAGGAACACGACAAAGAGAATCTTGGCGATACCCGTGGCGGTGCCCGCGATACCACCGAAGCCCAGTACCGCAGCGATGATGGCAATAATCAAGAATGTGATTGCCCAGCTCAACATGGTGATTCTCCTTACGCTTCTATTTAGAGATGTTGCTTGTGGTGCTTTTCCCGGCGCATCGAACGCGCCAAGTTCATGTGTTTAGAACACCCAACGTTCCTGGTGAGGCATCTCATCCGCAGGCTGAGCCTGGTCGACGTCCATCATTCGCATTGGGGGGCTGTCAGCCTGGTTGCTGCTGGCCGCACTGAAATGAGTTTGGGTCGGGTGCTGAATCGACAGGCGTGGCGCTTCTTGCTGCTGGTTCTGCTCCCAACGCTGAAACTGCTGGCCGGCGATCAAGGTGATCAATAGCGCCATAACAGCAAACAGACCTTGCTGGATATGCAGTGGCGAGATACGCAACTGGGCGGCACGTTGGCGACTCATCCTGAAGCTCCTCCCACTCTGTGGTGATCTTGTTAGGGGGCGACTTTTTGAATGCCCCGGTTAATCACACTGTTGCAGTCTGCATGCCAGCTTTTGTTGATAATAAAATTCAATAAAATCAATTAGTTAAAGATGATGTGGAAACCGGATTGGACGCATCCTGCACGATGGTCCTTTTGAAGTCGTGCGTAATGCACGATGGACGCGTGGGAACTTTCAATATTTTTGAATTGCAAAGAGGGTGTGGATGTCACAAGGGGACACAGCCAATCGCCTGCGAACCGGCTATCTGATAAAAAAACAACAAAATCAGGCGATTAGCCGTAGGGTGAGGGGAGAGCTACGCTGCTGTGGCTGAAATCGACCAGAATCAACCATGCAACTTGCCCGATTATTCTGGGACTAACCAAGATCATTCATTAAGGAGCGTAGGAAAATGGAGTCAGCCTCTGAGCATCAAGGCCGCATTCTGCTGGTGGACGATGAGTCAGCCATCCTGCGTACTTTCCGTTATTGCCTCGAAGATGAAGGCTACAGCGTCGCTACCGCCAACAGCGCCGCTCAGGCTGATGCACTGCTTCAGCGTCAAGTGTTCGACCTGTGTTTCCTCGATCTGCGTCTGGGGGAAGACAACGGCCTTGATGTGCTGGCCCAAATGCGCATTCAGGCGCCCTGGATGAGGGTGGTGATCGTCACCGCTCACTCGGCCGTGGACACGGCGGTCGATGCCATTCAGGCCGGGGCCGCCGACTATCTGGTCAAGCCTTGCAGTCCCGACCAATTGCGCCTGGCCACCGCCAAGCAGCTGGAAGTGCGGCAACTGTCGGCACGCCTGGAAGCCCTTGAAGGCGAAGTGCGCAAACCCAAGGATGGCCTGGACTCTCACAGCCCGGCGATGAAAGTCGTGCTCGAAACCGCCCGCCAGGTGGCCAGCACCGATGCCAATATTTTGATTCTCGGCGAGTCTGGCACCGGTAAAGGCGAGCTGTCCCAGGCCATTCACGGCTGGAGCAAGCGCTCGAAGAAATCCTGCATCACGATCAACTGCCCGTCCCTGACCGCCGAACTCATGGAAAGCGAGCTCTTCGGCCACAGCCGTGGCGCGTTCACCGGGGCCAGCGAAAGTACTCTGGGCCGAGTCAATCAGGCTGACGGTGGGACGCTGTTTCTTGACGAGATCGGCGATTTTCCGTTGGTTTTGCAGCCTAAACTGCTGCGTTTCATCCAGGATAAAGAATACGAACGGGTGGGTGACCCGGTCACCCGCCGCGCCGATGTGCGCATCCTCGCGGCCACAAACCAGAACCTTGAAGACATGGTCCGCGACGGCCGTTTCCGTGAAGATTTGCTCTACCGCCTGAACGTCATCACCTTGCACCTGCCGCCACTGCGCGAGCGCAGGGAGGATATTCTGACCCTGGCCGATCGCTTTCTGGCCCGTTTCGTCAAGGAATACGCGCGTCCGGCTCGGGGCTTCAGCGACGAAGCCCGTGAAGCGCTGCTCGGCTATCGCTGGCCGGGGAACATTCGCGAACTGCGCAACGTTGTGGAGCGGGCAAGCATCATTTGTCCACAGGAACGGGTCGAGATCAGTCACTTGGGCATGGCTGAAACCCCGGTCAACAACGCGCCTCGCATCGGCGCTGCGCTGAGCCTGGATGAATTGGAAAAAGCCCACATCGGAGCGGTCCTCGCCACGGCAGATACCCTGGACCAGGCCGCCAAGACCCTGGGTATCGATGCCTCGACGTTGTACCGAAAACGCAAGCAGTACAACTTGTGAGCTGTCTCCGATGAGACTGGCGATGAAATTGCGCACACGGCTGTTTCTGAGTATTTCGGCACTGATCACTGTGGCGCTGCTTGGGCTGTTGCTCGGGCTGGTCAGCGTGATGCAGATGGCGAGTTCTCAGGAAGAGCTGATTCGCAGTAATTTCGTCACGCTCGACGTGGGGCTGAAATTGCGTCAGACCTTGGGCGATCAGCTGATGATCATGCTCAGCGAGAAGCCGGATCCTGCAGCGTTCGAGGCGTCCAAGCAGCATTATTTCCAGTTGCTTGACGACGGCATTGTCCATGTCCAGGGTGGTGATGAGCGCCAATTCGGTTTTGAACAAGCCAAGACTGACTACCTGAGCTTTCTGCAGGTGTACGACCTGTCACGTGACTCGACGCAGGTGTTGAGTGGCAACAAAGAACTCACCGAAAAATTCAATGCGCTGCGCAATGGTTTGCTCGTCGAGCAACAGCGAGCGCTGGACAACATCAATGCCACCGAACAGCAGGCTCGGGAGAGGGCGCTGCTGATTGCCGGCCTGCTCGGGCTGGTGGGGCTGGCGGTGCTGATCATCGGCTTCGTCACCGCCCACGCTATCGCTCAACGTTTTGGTGCGCCGATCGAGGCTCTGGCCCAAGCGGCGGACAACATCGGCCAAGGCAATTTCGAAGTGACGCTACCGATTTCCTCGGCCGTGGAAATGAACCTGCTGACCAAGCGCTTCGGGATCATGGCCGAGGCCCTGCGTGAGCATCAGGCCACCAATGTCGATGAACTGCTCGCAGGCCAGCAGCGGTTGCAGGCCGTGCTCGACAGCATCGACGATGGGTTGCTGATGATCGACCACGATGGCCGTTTGGAACACCTCAACCCGGTTGCGCAACGTCAGTTGGGTTGGGACAGTGAACGTCTCGGTCAAGGTCTGGGTACGGCGCTTGAGCGCCCCGAACTCGATGATCAGCTGCAACTGGTGCTGCGCGGCGGCACCCTGGAGCGGGCGCCTGAGGACCTGAGTATCGAGGTCGACGGTGAGTCGCGGTTGCTGACCTTCAGTCTGACGCCGGTCAGCCATACGCAGGGGCATATTCTGGGCGCCGTGATGGTGCTGCATGACGTCACCGAACAGCGGGCGTTTGAGCGGGTGCGCAGCGAGTTCGTGCTGCGCGCCTCCCATGAATTGCGAACGCCGGTGACCGGGATGCACATGGCGTTCGGCCTGTTTCGCGAGCGCGCGCACTTTGCCAAGGACTCGCGTGAAGCTGATCTGCTGGACACCGTGAATGAAGAGATGCAGCGCTTGATGCAGTTGATCAACGACCTGCTGAACTTCTCTCGCTACCAGAACGGATTGCAGAAACTCACGTTGGCGCCGTGCTCCATCGAGGATTTGCTGGACCAGGCCCAGGCGCGTTTTGCCGGCCCGGCAGAAGAGCAGGGCATCGACCTGCTCGTGGAAGTGCAAGGGCCATTGCCGCGATTGCAGGCCGATCAGCCGCAGCTGGACCGGGTGCTCGATAACCTGATCGACAACGCGTTGCGCCACACCGCTGCCGGCGGGCAAATACGTTTGCAGGCTCGACGCCATGGGGAGCGGGTGATTATCAGCGTCGAAGACAACGGCGAAGGCATTGCCTATGGTCAGCAGGGGCGGATTTTCGAACCCTTTGTACAGGTGGGTCGCAAGAAGGGCGGTGCCGGCCTCGGTCTGGCACTGTGCAAGGAAATCGTGCAGTTGCACGGCGGACGGATGGGTGTTTATTCGCGACCGGGGCAGGGTACTCAGTTCTATATGGCGTTGTCGGTTTAAGCCGCAGCCGCTTCAGGCATCGTCATCAAGACGTCGGCCGGCCATTCGGCGGCCACGGGTAATCAGCTCAATGAACTGCACTGCACTCAACGCATGGGCGAACAGCCAACCCTGACCGAACTTCACGCCTTCGCTGCTCAGAAGCGCTGCCTGGGATTCAAGTTCGATGCCCTCGGCGATCACCTTGAGTTGCAGGGCCTGGGCCATGTGAATGATGTGCGGGGCGACACCGCTACTCGCAGCGTCATGACCCAGCGCATCGATAAACGCCTTGTCGATTTTCAGGCAATCGACTGGCAGGGTTTGCAGATAGGCGAGGCTGCAATAGCCGGTGCCAAAGTCATCAATCAACACTTGATGCCCGACATCCCGCAAGGCTTGCAGGTTTTCCCGGGCGACCACGACATCGATCAATCCCCGCTCGGTAACCTCAAAGGCAATTTGCGTTGCCGCGACGCGGTGCAAGGTCAGCAGGCGCGCCATTACCTGACCGATACGCGGCACCATGACGTCGCAGGCCGCCAGGTTGACCGAGATGTACAGTTGCGGATTGGCCCGCAACAAATGACCCAGCTGCTCAAGCAGGCGTTGCAGGACGAAGTCGGTCATCTGACGGATCTGACCGGTGTTCTCCGCCATCGGAATAAACAGGTCGGGGCTGGTCAGGGTACCGTCCGGTCTTCGCCAGCGCAGCAAGGCTTCTGCCCCGACACAGTTGCGGCTGTCGAGGTCGAAGATCGGTTGATACAGCACCTGCAATTCGCCTCGTCGTATGGCGCCACTCAGTTCGGCGTCCAGCGACTGTCGCTGGCGCACCAGCAGAAGTACCAGAAAACCCACGCATAAGGCGAGTGCCAGGCTGGCCGGCAGCAACCACCACCAGACGGCGGGCACATGCATGCCGGTGCGCGGGCTGATCAGCACCAATTGGTATTCTGGATTGTTGGTGGGCATGCGGTAAATCAGGCGGGAATGCGTCACTTGTAGCGCGTCGAGGCTTCTCGGGGGCCAGGGTTCGGTGGGGGGCCAGGCCTGCGAGACGCCCAGCACCGGAATCGCGCGCGTACCGTGGTCGAGCACCACCAGCAGGCTGCTGCCCGGTGGCAGGTCGACCATGTCGGTCAAGTGCCCGCGAGACGTCGCGACACGAAAATTGCCGCGTCCGAGCATCAGCGCGGCGCGGTTTTCATCGGGTTCGGTGGTGGTGTTCAGCCAGTAACTGTAGGTCGGCCCCTTGATGTCTGGCGGTCTTATCATCGACAGCCCTTCCTGGCGGGGGCGGTTGGAACAGATCCGCGAGGCGTCCATATAAGCGGCTTCGTAAACGAAGCGGTAATTGAAGCTGACCTGTTGCAAGGTCGCGATCATTTCGTCATCGCAGCCGCGTAACGGCTGGGCTTCCAGGTCGTCGAGGCTTTCACGCAACTGCCCGAACAGCTGCTCCAGACGAGCAAGGAAGCGCTCGCCCTGGGCATTCATCTCTTCGCTTTCGCTTTGCTCGACTTGATGCATGGCCACGAACAGGCTGCCGGCCATCAGGAGTGTCGCGCTCAAGGCAGCAGCCAGCATCGCCAAAAACCAAGGGCGAAAGAACCAACTACGTAGTGTCTCTCGAGCAGCAGTCATAGGGAATATCCGAAGTATTACCAATGAGTTATAGCTGCTGATTTGAAAAAAAGCCCTGACCGTCGGGCGGGCGTCATTTTTTTGTCTGGTTCAAGACTTGTAGAAGCGCCGCGGTTTGCGCATCCGGTGTGCCATCGAAACGTGACGGGCGGAAATGCATCTGGAAGGCCGCAATCACATGACGTGTTGCAACATCCAGTTCGCCGGTTTGCGGCGTGGGATAACCCGCGCGGGCCAGCTGTGCCTGAAACCAGCTGATGGTGGGCACTTGGACTTCGAACTGTGCTTGCTGGCGCGTTACGACCTGCTCATTCGGCCAGACTCCCAGGCCTTCGGCAGCCAGACGCTTCCATGGGAACAGCGGCCCAGGATCAAGCTTACGTAGCGGGGCGATATCGCTATGGCCGATGATGCTGTGGGGATTGATGGCGTAACGCTTGCTGATGTCCTTGAGCAGGGCGATCAGGGACTGGACCTGGTCTTCGCTGTAGGGGTACCAGAGGCGCCCGGCAGGGGTGTCTTTAAAACCCGGATTGACGATTTCGATGCCAATGGAGCTGGAGTTCAACCAGGTCCGGCCTTGCCATTCGCTTTCCCCGGCGTGCCAGGCTCGGAGGTTTTCATCCATCAGCTTGTAGATGGTGGCGCCCTTGTCGTCGCCAATCAGATAGTGGCTGCTGACTTCGCCGTGGGTCAGCAGTTGCAGCGAGCGCTCCAGTGACGCGGAGGTGTAATGCACCACCACGAACTGAATGCGGCTGTCGTAATTGGCTGAAGGGTGACTTGTGTCGAAGCGGGGGCCGCTGGCACAACCGGCCAACAGAATCAGCGACACGATGAGAGCTGGATATTTCATGGCAGAAGGCAATACACGCAAGACAGTAATGCAACAGTGTAACGTACTGCCTTGCGCGTAGACGGCCAACGCGAAGTTTTAAACAAAATGGAACAATTAACCGTCAGCCCAGTGCCACTTGATTACGGCCGGCATGTTTCGCACGATATAGCGCCTGATCGGCTCTTTTCAGCACCAGATCGCTATGTTCGCCGGGTTTGAATGCAGTCAGGCCCATGGAAATGGTGATGGTGACCGGCTCACCCTTGAAGTGGAAAGGGCAGGCTTCGATCGAGGCGCGGAGCTTTTCCAGGAGTTTCGCACCAGCCGTTGGCACTGTGTCTGGCATCAACAGGACAAACTCCTCACCGCCGAACCGGGCAATGAAATCCGTCCCGCGCAGGCGCTTGCGTAGTACGTTGGCGATGATTTTCAGTACTTTGTCGCCCGCCAGGTGACCATAGTTATCGTTAATGCGTTTGAAATGGTCGAGGTCGAGCATGGCCAGCAACAGGGTGTTGCCGTGTTGCTGCCATTGGCTGATTTCGTGATCCAGCCGTTCGCTCCAGGCTGCCCGGTTAGGCAGGCCGGTCAGCGGGTCGATCAAGGCTTTCTGGCGCTGCTCTTCAAGATGCTCGCGGTAGCCCAGGGCTTCCTGCTCCATGTGCGCAACGCGTTCGGCCAGACTGTGAAGGCGGGCGGCGACTTCCTGCTCGCGCTCGTCACGCTGCTTCTGATGCTGGTCCATGGTGCCGAGCAGGCCTTCCAGATGGTTTTCCAGGACGTGCTTGAGATCGTCCAGGTCGGCGGCTTCCTGCATGCTGCTCTGCAAGCCGTCGACCTGCTCGCGGATCTGCGTGTCCATCTCGCGTGCGGCGGAACGGTTGTCGGCATGGCCTTCGCTGGCGGCTTGCAAGTTGCTTTGGAACGACTCGAGGCGTTCGTTCAGCTGTTGCAAGTAGGCTTCGAATTCATGCTGACCACTGTCGGTGATTGCCAGCATCAAGGTTGCCAGATCGTCGAGGATTGGCAGCAGTTCGTACCAATTCAACCCGTTTTGCAGGCGATCACGCATCGCTTCGGCTTGCGGACGATGACGCTCGGGCAGCGTCAGGTCGTCGAGCAGGCCCAGTAGCGTGTCTTCGATATGCTTGGCCACTGAGCTGTAGGACGGCTCGGGTGAGTCCGGCAGGGCGTAGAGAACATCCGGCTCGGATTGATCAGTGTCTACGGCGGCCAACGCCTCGGCCATGGCCGGGGGCAACGGCAGGCTGTCGAGATAGGCTGCCGGGGTCAGTTCGTCGGGATTGATTGCCGGTTGAGCGTGTATTTCTGGCTCGATGATTGATGGAGCGGGTGCTTCTGGATGTTCTATGTCTGGTTGCGGTTGCGCCTCTGAAGTCTGGGCGTGTGCTCGCTCGGGCTCGAGTACCGGCGGGACAAACGTTACAACTGCAGGAGAGGGCGCTGCTGCGAGCGGCGCCTCGATTGTCAGTGGCTCGGATGCAGTAGCGGACGCGGCTAATTGTGCGACCGCCACTTGTGGCTTATCGAGCTCTGGCGCGAGACCGACAGAGACCTGTGGTTTCTCGGCATGAGGCACAGCAACCGCTTCGGCTAGCTGCGGGGCGGGCGTCAGGAAGGTGCCGGAGGCAACCTGTAATGCCGCTTCATCCGCTTCACGGCTACCGAACAGTCGCTGCAGCAAACCAGGGCGGCCGGGTTCTGCCGGGTTTTCAAGCTGATTCAGGGCTTTGCCTTGCAGGCCGCTCAGTTCGCTGAGCAGCAACGGAATTTCGCGCGCCTGCCCGACCCTTGCATCCAGTTGCTTGGCGAAGTTTTTCAGCGGCCGGCTTACCTCGCGGGGCAGCGGTAATGTTTGCAGCTGCGAGACCAGCGCGGTCAATGCAGCGCTGGTCTGATTAACCCGGGTTTCCCGACGTTGTTCGGAGTCGAGTACGGCTTTTTCCAGCCGCGGAAGCAGGGCGGCCAGGCCGGCGTCCATGTCGTCGGTGCGCACGACTTCACGCATTTCCTTCATGCATTGGTCAACGACGCGGTCGGTGCCCTCGGCTGCCAGCGTGCTACGTACCAGGCCACGACGCAGCAGGTCGAGTCGGGCGTCCCATCGACGTTCGAGTTTTTCCTGTTGTTCGATGCTTTTGAGGTATTTCTCTTTCCAGCGCTGTGCTTCGTCGCTCATTCATGGGATCCGCGAGGGGCAGGACTCAACGCGGGCAATGCATCGGCCGTGAGCGAACCCGGCAGACGAATCTCTACCGCGACCGGCAGGTGATCGGAAATGGGTTGTGCCAGCACCTCGACCTTTTCAAGGGTCAGGGTGGGGCTCAGCAGAATATGGTCCAGACAGCGCTGCGGGCGCCAGCTGGGGAACGTGGCTTCCAGTTGCGGCGCAAGCAGGCCGAGGTCACGCAGCGGGGAATTTTGCAGCAAGTCACTGGCATGGGTATTCATGTCGCCCATCAGCACCTGGTGCTTATAGCCGCCGATCAACTCGCGGATGTAAGCCAGTTGCATGCTGCGAGCGCGAGCGCCCAGCGCCAGGTGCATCATGACCACCACCAGCGCCTCAGGCCCTTCGCCAAAGCGTACCAGAATCGCCCCGCGACCCTTGGGCCCCGGTAGTGGATGATCTTCAATCGCCCACGGGCGCAGGCGGCTGAGCACACCATTGCTGTGCTGGCCGAGGCGTCCGAGATTGCGATTGAGTTGTTGATACCAGTAGGGGAATGCACCGAGCTGGGCCAGGTGTTCGACCTGGTTGACGTAGCCTGATCGCAGGCTGCCGCCATCGGCTTCCTGCAAGGCGACCAGATCGAAGTCGCCCAGCAGATTGCCGATCTTTTGCAGATTGTCGGCACGCCCGGTGTGCGGCAACAGATGTTGCCAGCCCCGGGTCAGGTAGTGGTGATAGCGCTCGGTACTGATGCCGACCTGGATATTGAAACTGAGCAGACGCAGACGACTGTCTGTGGGCAGGCCAGTCGATTCCAGATGATGTTCGTTGACCCGCGGAGCATGCAGGCCAACGACGCGTTCAGTGCCCCAGCGGCGCATGGCAGTCGCTGCGCTTAGTTGGCAGCAGCCTTGTTAGCCGCTCGCTCTTTTTCGATCAGCTTGTCGGCCAGTTGCAATGCTTGCTCGGCGCCGCCGGCGGAGCCCACGTCGAAGCGATACTTGCCGTTGACGATCATGGTCGGAACTCCGGAGATTTCGTACTTTTTGGCCAGTTCAGTGGCCTTGACGATCTGGCCCTTGATGGCAAAGGAGTCGAAGGTGGCCAGGAACTTGTCCTTGTCTACGCCCTGAGTGGCCAGGAAATCGGCCATTTCATTCTTGTCGACCAGCTTCTTGTGTTCTTTCTGAATGGCGTTGAACACCGCAGCGTGAACCTTGTTTTCGACGCCCATGGCTTCAAGGGTCAGGAACATCTGGCCGTGTGCGTTCCACGGGCCGCCGAACATGGCCGGAATGCGGACGAAGTTCACGTCGGAAGGCAGTTTCTCAACCCATGGATTGATCACGGGTTCGAAAGCGTAGCAGTGCGGGCAGCCGTACCAGAACAGCTCCACCACTTCGATCTTGCCAGGCACGGCCACCGGGACGGGATTGGTCAGTTCGACATAAGGCGCTGCGGGTGCTTCAGCAGCTTGGGCGGTCATGCCGAACAGGCTGGCAGCGACGAGTGCGGCGCTGATGATCAGATTACGCATGCTTTACTCCTGGACAATTTTGGTCGCCTCGCGCGACCTGTTTTCAGACAGGTACTGGCGGGCTTGAGTTCTGTAGTGTAACGGCAGCGGCCACAAAAAAGGGCGGCCAAAGCCACCCTTTTTATGCTTGCATCGACAGATTAATCGAGCGTTAACGTTGCAGGAGGTGTACTCCTCGCGCAACGCCCGATTCGCCGGTCTTAGTGCAGACCTTGAATGTAGCTGGACACCGCTGCGATATCTTCGTCGCTCAGCTTTTTGGAAATGCTCTGCATCGGCTTGGTATCGCCATCGTTGGTGCGGCCGGCCTCTTCCTTGCGGAAGTCAGTCAGTTGCTTGGCGATGTATTGAGCGTGTTGGCCGCCCAGGTGCGGGAAGCCGGCAGCTGCGTTGCCTGCGCCATTCGGCGAGTGGCAGCCGGTGCAGGCTGGCAGGCCCTTGGCCAGGTCGCCGCCGCGGAACAGTGCTTCACCGCGAGAAACGACTTTCGGGTCGGCGGCACCGACGCTGCCTTTCTGGCTGGCGAAGTAGGCGGCGATATCGGCCAGGTCCTGATCGCTCAGGTTGGTCAGCAGGCCGGTCATTTCCAGTACCGTGCGTTTGCCGGACTTGATGTCGTGTAGCTGCTTGTTCAGATAACGCTCGCCCTGGCCTGCCAGTTTCGGAAAGTTAGGCGCCATACTGTTGCCATCCGGGCCATGACAGGCGCCACATACTGCGGCTTTCGCCTGACCAGCAGTCGCATCACCTGCAGCATGGGCAATGCCGGAGATCCCCACGGTCAACAGCAGACTCACGATCAATTTGTTCATCAGCTAATCCAACTACGGCTAAGGGTTAAAGAGTTATGGACCGGGATCACTCGCTCATCCACTGGATGATTGCTTGGTAATCCTCGGCACTGCAGTCCATGCACAAACCACGCGGCGGCATCGCCTTGAAACCCTGGGTCACGTGTTGCACCAGCGTCTCCATACCTTTCGCCAACCTCGGCGTCCAAGCTTCCTGATCGCCCTTTTTGGGCGCCATGGGTAGTTGGCCGGAATGACAGGCACCACAAACACGGTTGTACACAGCTTCCGGATCCTGTGTAGCCTGAGCGCTATAAAGCGGCATCAAGACACCGGCAGCTAGCAGCCATTTCGTCATAAAACGACCTTTTCAGGGTTGAGAGCGTTCTGCGTTCTAGTGCGCAATCAAGGTCAATCGCTCTCGTGAACTTCATCCTACGCTGGGACAAAGCGCACACAAAATCTGCGGCATTATATACTGGCGTCACTGAAACGGAAACGACACTGCTCGCCGCGTCCATTCCCGGCGCCGCCCACATCGGAAATCCCATGCAACTCAAGAACCCCATCCTCGGCCTGTGCCAACAGTCCACCTTCATGCTCAGCGCTGCCAAAGTCGATCAATGTCCCGACGACGAAGGCTTTGAAGTGGCCTTCGCCGGGCGTTCCAACGCCGGCAAGTCCAGTGCGCTGAACACCCTGACGCACGCTAGCCTCGCGCGGACCTCGAAAACTCCGGGTCGCACGCAGCTCTTGAACTTCTTCAAGCTAGACGATGATCGTCGTCTGGTCGACCTGCCGGGGTACGGTTACGCGAAAGTGCCTATCCCGTTGAAGCTGCACTGGCAGCGTCACCTGGAAGCTTATCTGGGTGGTCGTGAGAGTTTGAAGGGGCTGATTTTGATGATGGACATCCGTCATCCAATGACGGACTTCGACCTGCTGATGCTTGACTGGGCTGTCGCCAGCGGCATGCCGATGCACATTTTGCTGACCAAAGCCGACAAGCTGACCTACGGCGCGGCGAAAAACGTCCTGCTCAAGGTTCAGGCAGACATCCGCAAGGGTTGGGGAGATGCGATCAGCATCCAGCTGTTCTCGGCGCCAAAACGCATGGGCCTGGAAGACGCCTACACTGTACTGGCGGGTTGGATGGAACTGGCGGACAAGGGCGCCGAGCTCGCGGAGTAAGCTCGTTTACAAAACCGCGGGCAAAAAAAACCCCGGACTTCTTATGGGGAGGGGGAAGTTCCGGGGTTCAAGTTCCGGACCGCTAGGGCGGGGTCCAGATATCTGCCAACACTTAACACAACATTAGGAGCATCGAAGGGCTTCACCACCCATTCAGTAACTCTGAGTGGCGATTCAGGAAATTAGTTCAGAATTTTTTAAAAAGCCTTTGGAATAGGCCATCGAATTTTCCAAACTAAGCGCCCTTCGATCTTTCTGCCGCGGCACTATGCCGCAGCAGAAAACACCTTTTCAGACGGTTCAGTGAGCCTCATCCCAGTTATTGCCTACACCAACCTCTACCAATAGCGGCACATCAAGCTTCGCTGCGTCGCTCATGTGCACGCGAATTTCATCGCGGACCTGATCGACCAAATCCTCACGCACTTCCAGAACCAATTCATCGTGCACCTGCAGGATGACTTTGGCGTCGAGGCCTGATGCTGTCAGCCAGCTATCCACGGCAATCATGGCTTTCTTGATGATGTCCGCCGCAGTGCCTTGCATTGGGGCGTTGATCGCTGTGCGTTCGGCACCTTTGCGCAGGGCCGGGTTTTTCGCGTTGATTTCCGGCAGGTACAAGCGACGACCGAAGATGGTTTCGACGAAACCTTGTTCGGCAGCCTGGGCACGGGTGCGCTCCATGTACTCGAGTACGCCTGGGTAGCGGGCGAAGTAACGGTCGATGTAGGCCTGGGATTGCTTGCGATCAACACCAATCTGCTTGGCCAGGCCAAACGCGCTCATACCGTAGATCAAACCGAAGTTGATCGCCTTGGCGCTGCGCCGTTGGTCGGTGGTGACGTCTGCCAGTTCAACCCCGAAGACTTCCGCCGCGGTGGCTTTGTGTACGTCCAGATCGTTGCGGAACGCGTGCAGCAAACCTTCGTCCTTGGCCAGGTGAGCCATGATTCGCAGTTCGATTTGCGAATAGTCCGCTGCCAGCAGCTTGTAGCCTTTGGGTGCGACGAACGCCTGACGAATCCGACGCCCTTCAGCGGTGCGGATTGGAATGTTCTGCAGGTTCGGATCACTGGACGACAAGCGCCCGGTTGCCGCGACGGCCTGATGGTAAGAGGTATGAATCCGCCCGGTGCGCGGGTTGATCTGCTCTGGCAGGCGATCGGTGTAGGTGCTTTTCAGCTTGCTCATCGAGCGGTACTGCATCAGCACTTTGGGCAACGGGAAATCCTGTTCGGCCAGTTCCGCCAGCACGGCTTCGGCAGTGGACGCCTGGCCCTTGGCGGTTTTGCTGAGGATTGGCAGGCCGAGCTTTTCGTACAGGATCACGCCCAATTGCTTCGGCGAGCCAAGGTTGAATTCTTCCCCGGCAATGGCGAACGCCTCACGCTCGAGGGCGACCATTTTCTCGCCCAGCTCGACGCTCTGAATGCCTAGCAGGTTGGCATCGACCAGCGCGCCTTGGCGTTCGATCCGTGCCAGCACCGGCACTAACGGCATTTCGATTTCGCTCAGGACCTTGCTCAGGCTTGGGATGGCGTTGAGTTTTTCCTGCAGGGTTTGATGCAGGCGCAGCGTTACGTCGGCGTCTTCGGCGGCGTAAGGCCCGGCCAGTTCCAGGGAGATTTGGTCAAATGTCAGCTGTTTGGCGCCTTTGCCAGCGATGTCCTGAAAACTGGTAGTGGTGTGATTCAGGTACTTGAGCGCCAGGCTGTCCATGTCGTGACGGGTCGCGGTGGAGTCCAGCACGTAGGATTCGAGCATCGTGTCGAAAGCGACGCCTTGCACGGTGATGCCGCAGCTCTGATCGCCACCGATGGCACAGTTGGCCAGAATGTTCATGTCGAACTTGGCGTGCTGACCGACCTTGAGTTTGCTCGGGTCTTCCAGGATCGGCTTCAGCGCGCGCAGCACGGTGTCGCGATCGAGCTGGTCCGGTACGCCCATGTAGGAATGGGTCAGCGGGATGTAGGCCGCTTCGTTGGCTTGTACCGCAAAAGACAGGCCCACCAGTTGCGCCTGCTGCGCATCGATGCCGGTTGTTTCGGTATCGAAGGCAATCAGCGTGGCATCGTTGAGCTTCTTCAGCCACAGGTCGAAATCAGCCTGGGTAAGGATCGTTGTGTATTTGAGTTCAGTATCAACGGCCGCTTCTTCAGCCACCGGAGCGACGACTTCCTGGCCGGAACGCTTGGCGTCGCGCTGGTTCTCTTCGAACCAGCTCTTGAACTCCAGCAGGGTATAGAGCTCGGCGAGTTTGTCGTGATCCGGCTTGCCCATTTGCAGGTCGTCGAGGCCGATATCCAGCGGCACGTCGATCTTGATGGTTGCCAATTGATAGGAGAGAAACGCCATCTCCTTGTGTTCTTCGAGCTTGGCCGGCAGGGTTTTGGCCCCGCGAATCGGCAGGGTCGGGACGATGTCGAGCTGCGCATAGAGCTCGGTCAGGCCGCCGTTCACGCCGACCAACAGGCCGGAAGCGGTCTTCGGGCCAATGCCCGGAACGCCCGGAATGTTGTCGGAAGAATCGCCCATGAGTGCCAGGTAATCGATGATCTGCTCGGGAGCGACTCCGAATTTCTCCTTCACGCCCTCCACGTCCAGCGCGCTACCGGTCATGGTATTGACCAAGGTAATGTGGCCGTCGACCAGCTGCGCCATGTCCTTGTCGCCGGTGGAGATCACCACGGGGCGGTCGGCTGCCGCACTGCTGCGGGCCAGGGTGCCGATCACGTCATCGGCTTCGACGCCTTCGACGCACAGGAGCGGGAAGCCTAGGGCTATCACGCTCTGGTGCAGCGGCTCGATCTGAACACGCATGTCGTCGGGCATGCTCGGGCGGTTGGCTTTGTACTGGGCAAACATTTCGTCCCGGAATGTCCCGCCCTTGGCGTCGAACACCACGGCGAACGGACTTTCCGGATACTGCTTGCGCAGACTCTTGAGCATGTTCAATACGCCCTTTACCGCACCGGTCGGCAGTCCTTTGGACGTGGTCAGTGGTGGGAGGGCGTGAAAGGCGCGGTACAGGTAAGAAGAACCGTCCACCAGGACGAGGGGGGCTTGGCTCATGAGCAGGATCAACCTTTTCGGCGGGTCCGGCGCTAGAATAGCGGGACCGTTGACGACAAAGGGACAAGGTTATCATGCGCACACTAAATCGCCTGTTGCTGGCTGGGTTGTTTGCATCCGTTCCACTGGCCGTCATGGCGGCGGATGATGCTCCGACATCTGAGCCGCAAGTCACTATCCGCACGGAAGGGGATAAAACCATTCAGGAGTACCGCCAAAACGGTTTCCTGTACGCGATCAAGGTCACGCCCAAGGTCGGACCGCCGTATTTTCTGGTGCGCGCGGACGGGACCGATGCAAACTACATCCGTTCGGATCAGCCGGATATGCTGATTCCGTCGTGGAAGATCTTTGAGTGGAAGTAGTTTCTTAATTTCAATCGGCGCTGGCTCAAGCAGCGGCGCCCGTACTGGCAGTTCAAACATGTCTGTGTTCACCCCGCTGGCTCGGCCCGAGCTGGAAACCTTTCTCGCCCCTTACGGGCTCGGCCGCCTGCTTGATTTCCAGGGGATTGCCGCCGGTAGCGAAAACACCAATTTCTTCATCAGCCTGGAGCAGGGCGAATTTGTCCTGACCCTGGTTGAGCGTGGTCCGGTTCAGGAGATGCCGTTCTTCATCGAACTGCTCGACGTGCTGCATGACGCCGACCTGCCCGTGCCTTATGCCTTGCGCACCACCGATGGCGTCGCCTTGCGCGAACTGGCCGGCAAACCTGCGCTGTTGCAGCCACGTCTGGCCGGCAAGCACATCAAGGAAGCCAATGCGCAGCATTGCGCTCAGGTGGGCGAGTTGCTCGGCCATCTGCACCTTGCGACCCAGGCCAACATGATCAAGCGCAAGACCGATCGCGGTCTGGATTGGATGCTGGAAGAGGGCACGCAGTTGCTGTCGCACCTCAATGCCGAGCAAAGCGATCTGCTGCAGCGGGCGCTGGACGAAATCACACAGCAGAAGACAAAAATTCTGGCGCTGCCGCGAGCCAATATCCACGCCGACCTGTTCCGCGATAACGCGATGTTCGAAGGCACTCACCTGACCGGGTTGATCGACTTCTATAACGCGTGTTCGGGGCCGATGCTCTACGACGTGGCGATCGCCTTGAACGACTGGTGTTCGGACGAGAGCGGGTTGATCGACGGGCCACGGGCGAGGGCGTTGCTCGGTGCTTATGCAACGCTGCGACCGTTCACGGCAGCCGAGGCGGAGTTGTGGCCGACCATGCTGCGGGTGGCGTGTGTGCGATTCTGGTTGTCGCGGTTGATCGCCGCCGAGTCGTTTGCCGGGCAGGACGTGCTGATTCACGATCCGATGGAGTTTCAGCAGCGTCTGGCGCAGCGGCAGAAGGTCAGCACGCCGCTGCCGTTCGCCCTCTAAAAGCTTCGCGAGCAAGCCCGCTCCCACAGGATTTATGCGGTCCATGTGGGAGCGGGCTTGCTCGCGAATGGGGGCGCCACAAATGTTCGGGTTACAACGACTCCAGACACCCCGCCAAATCATTCCCCAACTTCTCCAGCACCTGCTCATACCCCTGAGCGGTCGCCGGCGTGTACCCGCCCAGCGCGTCCAGTTCCGCCAGCTTCACCGGCAGACCCGCCACCAGGGTTTCCGCCAGGCGCGGACGCAGAGGCGGTTCGCTGAACACGCAGGTTTTGCCGACTTCCTGCAAGCGGGTGCGCATTGCCGCGACGTGCTGGGCGCCGGGCTGGACCTCGGCGGCCACGCTGAATACGCCGGCGTGCTTGAGGCCGTAGGCGTCTTCAAAGTAGTCGAAGGCCTCGTGGAATACGAAGTACGGTTTGCCCGCGATGCCGGCCAGGCGCGCCTTCAAGCGAAGATCCAGCGCATCCAGACGCTCATCGAACGCCTTGAGGTTGCTCTGATAACGCGCGGCATTGGCCGGATCGGCTGCACTCAAGTCAGCCGCCATTTTTGTGGCGATGACGCGGGCGTTGACCGGCGAAAGCCACAAGTGCGCGTCCAGACTGCCTGGGCGGTGATCGTGATCATGTTCGTCGGCTTCTTCGGCGTGGGAGTGGCTATCTTCGGCGAAGTGTCGCAGTTTCAGGCCCGGTAAATCCTGCACGGCGACACTGGGCAGCGTACGACCATTCAGCACGCGGGGCAGGAAACCTTCCATGCTCGGACCGATCCAGTAAACCAGATCCACCGATTGCACCTTCCGTACGTCGGATGGGCGCAAGGCATAGTTATGAGGCGAGGCGCCGGGCGGCAGCAAGACTTCCGGAATCGCCACGCCGTCCTGCACTGCCGCGGCGATCAGCTGTAGAGGCTTGATACTGGTGAGAACTTTGACTTCGGCGTGAGCTGAACCGATCAGCAGAAAACTTGCGACAAATGCGACAAAGATAGAAAAAAGTCGGGACACGATGACCACTCGAAGAGGCGAGAACGGGTAACATAATAACGTCTCTCACAAAACTCGTCGCCGCTCATGCCTAAAACACCGATTGCCAGCCGTCCCCACGACCACTCTCATTGCGTGCATAGCGCATTGTCTGAGGCCGATGCTCTGTGCGCACGTCAAGGCTTGCGCCTGACCGCCTTGCGCCGGCGGGTGCTGGAACTGGTCTGGCAAAGCCACAAGCCGTTGGGCGCCTACGACATTCTCGCGGTGCTCAGCGAGCAGGACGGCCGCCGTGCGGCGCCGCCGACCGTGTACCGTGCGCTGGACTTCCTGCTGGAAAACGGCCTTGTACACCGCATCTCCTCGCTGAACGCCTTCGTCGGCTGCAATCACCCGGGGCACGCCCACCAGGGCCAGTTCCTGATTTGCCGCGAATGCCACGCCGCCATCGAGCTTGAACAGAAATCCATCAGTGACGCGGTCATCAGTAGCGCCAAGGATGTCGGATTTGTCGTCGAAGGCCAGACCGTCGAAGTGGTCGGCCTCTGCTCGGGTTGCCAGGGGGTTTGATGAGCAACGCGCTGATCCGCCTCGAGCAGGTTGCTGTCACCTTTGCCGGGCAAAACGTGCTGGATAACATCGAACTGAGCGTCGAGCCGGGGCAGATCGTCACCCTGATCGGCCCTAACGGCGCCGGCAAGACCACGCTGGTGCGCGCTGTACTCGGTCTGTTGAAACCGGACAGCGGCAGCGTGTGGCGCAAGCCGAAACTGCGGGTCGGTTACATGCCGCAAAAACTTCACGTCGATCCGACGCTGCCGCTGTCGGTGCTGCGCTTCTTGCGTCTGGTGCCGGGCGTGGACCGCGCCATGGCCTTGTCGGCACTCAAGGAAGTCGGCGCCGAACAGGTGATCGACAGCCCGGTGCAAAGTGTTTCCGGAGGCGAAATGCAGCGGGTGCTGCTGGCCCGGGCATTGCTGCGCGAGCCGGAATTGTTGGTACTCGATGAACCTGTGCAAGGCGTCGATGTGGCCGGTCAGGCCGAGCTCTACAGCTTGATCACACGATTGCGCGACCGTCACGGCTGCGGCGTGTTGATGGTGTCCCACGATCTGCACCTGGTGATGAGCACCACCGACCAGGTGGTCTGTCTCAACCGTCACGTTTGCTGCTCCGGGCATCCCGAGCAGGTCAGCGGCGATCCGGCTTTCGTCGAGCTGTTCGGAAAGAACGCACAAAGCCTGGCGATTTATCACCACCATCACGACCACGCCCATGACTTGCATGGCTCGGTGGTCAACGCCGCCCCGTCGGCCCCTACCCACGTTCACGGAGATAGCTGCAAGCATGGCTGATTTTCTGCTCTACGCCCTGCTTGCAGGTCTGGCCCTGGCGTTGGTTGCGGGCCCGCTGGGTTCGTTCGTGGTCTGGCGGCGCATGGCCTATTTCGGCGACACCCTTTCCCATGCCGCGCTGCTCGGCGTGGCGCTGGGTTTTCTGCTGGATGTCAGTCCGACCGTTGCGGTCACCGTAGGCTGTCTGCTGTTGGCGGTGTTGCTGGTGACCTTGCAACAGCGCCAACCGCTGGCGTCTGACACGCTTTTGGGAATTCTCGCACCGAGCACGCTCTCTTTGGGTTTGGTCGTACTAAGCTTCATGCACGAAGTGCGGATCGACCTGATGGCTTATCTGTTCGGCGACTTGCTGGCGATCAGCCCGACCGATCTGGCCTGGATACTCGGCGGCAGCGCGGGCGTTCTGGCCTTGCTGGTGACGTTGTGGCGGCCATTGCTGGCAATCACGGTGCATGAAGAATTGGCCAGGGTTGAAGGTCTGCCGGTGGCGGCGTTGCGCTTGACCCTGATGTTGCTGATCGCCGTGGTGATCGCAGTGGCGATGAAAATCGTCGGTGTGTTGCTGATTACGTCCTTGCTGATCATCCCGGCGGCTGCGGCACAACGTCACGCCCGGTCACCGGAGCAGATGGCACTGGGCGCGAGCCTGCTGGGTATGCTCGCGGTCTGTGGCGGGCTGGCGTTGTCGTGGTTCAAGGACACCCCGGCGGGCCCATCGATTGTCGTGACGGCCGCCGCACTGTTTCTGCTGAGTTTTGTCCTGCCCCGTCGAGGGGTGTAGACTTGCTCGTTTTTTGCGCAAATAGAGAGTCGCAGGAATGAAGCTGTTCCCCTCCCGTTATCTGCTCCTTGTCGCATTTTCGTTGCTACTGGGCGCTTGTCAAAGCACGCCACCGGCGGCCCCCGAGGCTACCGGTACACGGGCCACGGCCATCGCACAGCTGCAACAAAGCCTGGCCAGCGGCGAACTGGCGACTGCCGAAGATCAACTGGCTGCCTTGCAGGCCGAGTCGCCCAATGATCAATCCCTTGAGCAATACCAGCGGCAACTGGCCGAAGCCTATCTGCGCCGCAGCCAGATCGTGCTGCAAAAAGGCGATGTGAATGCCGCTGCCACTGCGCTGAGCCGCGCCCGGTCGTTGATGCCCAAGGCTCCGGCGCTGACCGGTGGGGTCAACAACGCCATCGTTGATGCCCGCAAAGCTGAACTGGATAGAGCCGAAGCGGCGCTCATGGCTGCCGAAGCCAAGCCACAGGCCAAAGTCATCGATCCGACGGCTGAAAGCACCACAGTTGCGTTGAACCTGACTGATATGACCAAGCTTCGTCGCCAACTGGATGCGATCGCCGCCGATGTGGTGAATTACCAGTGCGACGTGAGCATTCAGGCGCCACGCACCCAGGACTTCCCTTGGTTGACCACGTTGCTGACCAAGCGCGTGAAGAAGCTCGATTCGGATTTTGACCTGAATCTGGAGAAGCAGATTCTGCGTAACGTTCCTGCGCAGATGGTTTTGAGTCCGCGTAAACCCTAAAAGCTTCGCGAGCAAGCCCGCTCCCACAGTTGACCGCGTTCTTTTGAGCAACCCGGTCAACTGTGGGAGCGGGCTTGCTCGCGAAGGCGTCCTTGCCATCGATACAAAACTTCAGGCCGGAATCGCCTTGGCCTTAGGCTCCCTGTCCCACACCCGATGCTGCCCGATCGCGGCAAAAAACGGTTTGATCAACTTCGCATCCGCCCCCACGATCAACCCCGCATCAGCCTCGAGTTTCAACACATCCAGCAACTGTTTGGCCTCGCCCTGCAGCGCAATCGCCTTCAAGTGTTTGTACGCCTCCAGCACGTAATGCAGCGCCACGCCGTCAGTGCTCAACGCCTTGATCGATGCCGCGCCACCGGGCACAAACACCGCATCGAACGCCACCGAAGGCAAGCCTTCCATCGACGCATCGACCGGCAATGCCTTGCCATCGGCGGTTGTCACCGGAGCAGACGTCGGGCCGAGCAGTTTGGCGTGCGCGCCTTCGGCCTTCAGCGCTTTCTTCATGGCATCAATCGCTGAGCCATCGACGCCATTGGCTGCCAGGATTGCCACTTTGCGGGTTTTGATATCCGCCGGCAGCAAGTTGGCCTGACTCAGCGCGGGCGAGCGATCCAGTGAGGTTTTGCGTACGTCGACCGTCCCGGCTTTGGGCACTGGCAACCCCAGGTTCTGCGCCACGCGCTTGGCCAGTTCCAGATCGATGTTGGCCAGAATCTCATTCACCTGGCGTGCGCGGATGAACGCCCGCTCAACCTTGCCCAATTCAAAGCTGTAAGCCGAGATGATGTGCTCCTGCTCGTGCTTGCTCATGCTGTGGAAAAACAGCCGCGCCTGGGAGAAGTGGTCGCTGAAGGATTCGCTGCGCTGACGGATCTTGTTGGCGTCGATGCGCTCTGGATAACTTTCGAAGCCGCCATCCTGGGCTGCCGGCGGCGTTTCTTTTGGCCAGCCGCTATCAATGGAGTTCGGCTCGTAGGACGCGCGGCCCTTGTCGAGGGTGGTGCGATGCAGCGCATCCCGTTGACCGTTGTGGAACGGTGCCACCGGGCGGTTGATCGGGATCTCGTGAAAGTTCGGCCCACCGAGTCGGCTGATCTGCGTATCGGTGTAGGAAAACAGCCGGCCTTGCAGCAATGGATCGTTGGAAAAGTCGATCCCCGGCACGATATGCCCAGGGCAGAAGGCGACCTGTTCGGTTTCGGCGAAGAAGTTGTCGGGGTTACGGTTGAGGGTCATTTTGCCCAGCGGGGTGATCGGCACCAGCTCTTCCGGAATCAGCTTGGTCGGGTCGAGGATGTCGAAGTCGAATGTATGTTCGTTCTCCTCCTCGATGATCTGTACACCCAGTTCCCATTCCGGGTAGTCGCCCATCTCGATCGACTCCCAGAGATCGCGGCGGTGGTAATCCGTGTCTTTACCGGCGAGTTTTTGCGCTTCATCCCATACCAGCGAACAGGTCCCGGCCGTGGGGCGCCAGTGGAATTTGACGAAGCGCGATTTACCTTCGGCATTGATCAGGCGGAAGGTATGCACGCCGAAGCCTTGCATGCTGCGCAGGCTTTTCGGGATCGCCCGGTCGGACATGGTCCAGATCACCATGTGCGCCGACTCCGGTACCAGAGAGACAAAATCCCAAAAGGTATCGTGAGCTGAACCGCCGGTGGGTATCTCATTGTGCGGCTCGGGTTTCACCGCGTGCACGAAGTCAGGAAACTTGATCGCATCCTGAATGAAAAACACCGGCATGTTGTTGCCCACCAGGTCGAAGTTGCCTTCGTCGGTGAAAAACTTCACCGCGAAACCTCGCACATCCCGCACGGTATCGCCCGACCCACGAGGGCCTTGCACCGTGGAGAAACGGACGAAGACCGGGGTTTTTTGGCTGGGGTCTTGTAGGAACCCGGCCTTGGTCAGCACGGAATGGGTTTCATAACTCTGGAAGTAGCCGTGTGCGCCGGTGCCGCGGGCATGGACGATCCGCTCGGGAATGCGTTCATGGTCAAAATGCGTGATTTTTTCACGCATGATGAAATCTTCCAGCAACGATGGCCCGCGGGCGCCGGCCTTCAACGTGTTCTGGTTGTCCGAGACTTTCACGCCCTGGTTGGTGCGCAGGGCCTGTTCAGTGGCGTCGGAGCGAAACTGCTCCAGGCTGTCGAGCTTGGCATTGGTGTTCCCGCGGTCCGGGGTATCGGTCCCGGCCAGTGCGCTTTTGGTTGCGGCAGGTTTCTTAGTACTCATCAGACAAAACTCCTCGTTGCGACTCCCGCCGTAGCCAGGACTCTTGAGCAATACCCCAGGCACGGACCGGGGGCGTTTCGAGTTGCCTAATTAGTGACTGATGACGTTTTGCGCCGTTCCTTTTTTCTAACCTTTGATCGCGTTATTGCCAAATGGAAGGTTGAATGCGGAATAAATGCTAATAACCTCTATACGGACAGGCTAAAATGCGCGCCCGGCTAACCGCTGATCCTTTTCCAACGCGCCCCACAAGGTTCGCTACGTGATCGAGTTTCAAAACGTCCACAAAACCTACCGCGTCGCCGGTAAGGATATTCCCGCCCTGCATCCGACCAGTCTGACGATTGAGAACGGTCAGGTCTTTGGTCTGATTGGCCATTCCGGTGCGGGAAAAAGTACCCTGCTGCGTCTGATCAATCGCCTGGAAGAGTCCAGTGGCGGCAAGATATTTGTCGACGGCGAAGAAGTTACCGCGCTTGACGCCAACAGCCTGCGGCGCTTCCGTCAGCAGGTCGGGATGATTTTCCAGCACTTCAACTTGCTGGCGTCCAAGACCGTGGCCGACAACGTCGCGCTGCCGCTGACCCTGGCCGGTGAACTGTCGCGCAGTGAGATTGACCGGCGTGTGGCCGAATTGCTGCAGCGGGTCGGCCTGTCCGACCACGCCAGGAAGTACCCGGCGCAGTTGTCCGGTGGCCAGAAGCAGCGTGTCGGCATTGCCCGCGCCCTGGCCACCAAGCCGAAAATCCTGTTGTGCGACGAAGCCACCAGCGCACTGGACCCGCAGACCACCGCGTCGGTCCTGCAATTGCTGGCCGAGATCAATCGCGAGCTGAAGTTGACCATCGTGTTGATCACCCACGAGATGGACGTGATCCGCCGGGTCTGCGACCAGGTCGCGGTGATGGACGCTGGCTTGATCGTCGAGCAAGGTTCGGTGGCCGAGGTGTTCCTGCATCCGAAGCACCCGACCACCAAACGCTTCGTGCAAGAAGATGAGCAGATCGACGAAAGCGAACAGCGCGACGACTTCGCTCACGTTCCAGGGCGCATCGTGCGTCTGACCTTCCAGGGCGAATCGACCTACGCACCGCTGCTGGGCACCGTCGCTCGTGAAACGGGCGTGGACTACAGCATCCTGGCCGGTCGTATCGACCGCATCAAAGATGTGCCCTACGGGCAATTGACCCTGGCCGTTACCGGTGGCGACATGGAAGCGGCGTTCGCCCACTTCACTGCAGCTGACGTCCACATGGAGGTGCTGCGCTGATGGAATCGTACGACGCATTTATCGAAGCGGCTAAAGAGTTCTTCAAAAACATCGATTGGGCGGAAATCGGCCTGGCCACCAGCGACACGATGCAGATGCTCGGTGGTTCGCTGCTGTTCACCATCCTGCTCGGCCTGCCGCTGGGGGTGCTGTTGTTCCTGTGCAGCCCGCGCCAGTTGCTTGAAAACCGCGTGGCCTATGGGCTGATGTCGCTGATGGTGAACATCCTGCGCTCGCTGCCCTTCATCATCCTGCTGATCGTGATGATCCCGTTCACCGTGCTGATCACCGGCACTTCGCTCGGCGTCGCCGGTGCGATTCCGCCGCTGGTGGTGGGCGCCACGCCGTTTTTCGGGCGACTTGTGGAAACCGCTCTGCGTGAGGTGGATCGCGGCATCATTGAAGCAACCCAGGCCATGGGCGCGACCACCAAGCAGATCATCCTCAACGCCTTGCTGCCAGAGGCCCGTCCGGGCATTTACGCGGCGATTACGGTGACGGCTATTACACTGGTGTCCTACACGGCGATGGCTGGTGTAGTCGGTGCCGGTGGGTTGGGCGACCTGGCGATCCGTTTCGGCTACCAGCGTTTCCAGACCGATGTGATGATCGTCACTGTGGTGCTGTTGCTGGTGCTGGTGCAGGTTCTGCAAATGGTTGGCGACAAGCTGGTCGTACACTTCTCCAGAAAATAAACAGTTCTCGTAAACAAGACATGAGCCGGCCATTCGCTGGCAGGCGCCAAACGGGCGCCCACAAGGAGTTAGCTGAATGAAAAAACTACTCGTAGCGCTCGCAGCCGTTGCAGCGTTCTCTGCTCAGGCCGATGAAACCCTGACCGTCGCGGCCACCCCGGTTCCGCACGCAGAAATCCTCGAATTCGTGAAACCGGCCCTGGCCAAAGAAGGCGTGGACCTGAAGGTCAAAGTCTTCACCGACTACATCCAGCCGAACGTGCAGGTCGCCGAGAAACGTCTGGACGCCAACTTCTTCCAGCACCAGCCGTACCTCGATGAATTCAACAAGGCCAAGGGCACCAACCTGGTGGCCGTTGCCGGTGTGCACCTGGAACCGCTGGGTGCTTACTCCAGCAAGTACAAAGCACTGACCGAGCTGCCAGGCGGCGCCAACGTGGTTATCCCGAATGACGCCACCAACGGCGGTCGTGCGCTGTTGCTGCTGGCGAAGGCTGGCCTGATCAAGTTGAAGGATTCGAACAACATCCTCGCGACCGTCAAGGACATCACCGAGAACACCAAGGACCTGAAATTCCGTGAACTGGAAGCCGCGACCATCCCGCGCGTGCTGACCCAGGTCGACCTGGCACTGATCAACACCAACTACGCGCTGGAAGCCAAGCTTGATCCGTCCAAGGACGCGCTGGTCATCGAAGGCAGCGACTCGCCTTACGTGAACATTCTCGTTGCCCGTCCAGACGACAAGGACAGCGAAGCGATGAAGAAGCTGATTGCTGCCTTGCACAGCCCGGAAGTGAAAGCCTTCATCCTCGAGAAGTACAAAGGCGCGGTATTGCCGGCGTTCTGATCTATTGCTGTAACGAAAAATGGGGCGCATTGGGCGCCCCATTTTTTATGCCTGAAACACCGTACCTGTGGGAGCGGGCTTGCTCGCGAAAGAGGTGCAACAGTCAACATTGATGTTGGATGTTATGGCCTCTTCGCGAGCAAGCCCGCTCCCACAGGGTGTTGTGTTGGTTATTTACGGGTAAGCATCACCGGCAACTGCGCCACCAGTTTCACGTTGTTCAACGGCGCACGAATGAACCCACGCTGGGTCCCGTCCGGCCCGATCACCGCCAGGTTGCCGCTGTGGTCGACGGTGTAGTTCGGCTTGCTGGTGTCCGCCGGAATGAACGGAATGCTCACCGCATTGGCCAGTTTCTGAATGTCTTCAACCGACGACGCCGTCAGCCCCTGGAACTGCGGATCGAAGTAGCCCAGGTACTGCTTGAGCTGCTGGGGCGTATCGCGATTCGGGTCGACGCTGACCAGAATGATCTGCAACTTGGCCACCGCTTCTGGCGGCAGTTCGCTTTTGATCTGGCGCAGCTGGGCGAGGGTGGTCGGGCAGATGTCGGGGCAGAAGGTGTAGCCGAAAAATAGCAGCGACCATTTGTCTTTCAACTCGTTGATCGCCACTGGCTTGCCGTCCTGATCGGTCATTGTCACGGCCGGCAGGTTGCGGCTTTGCGGTAGCAGAATGATCCCGGCATCGATCAGGGCTGTCGGGTCGCCCTGGCCTTTGCCGGACAGCACTTTGTTGATGGTCAGGCCCAGGACCAGCGCGATCAGGGCGACGAGGATGAAGACGGTTTTCTGGGTTCGAGTCATAGGTTCAACAGTAAGTAGTGATCTACGAGCAGCGCGATAAACAGCAGGAACAAGTAGTAAATAGAGTACTTGAAGGTGTTGATCGCCGCGTGCGGCCGAGTGCCACGGTACAGCACCACGGCCCATTGCAGAAACCTCGCGCCAAGTCCCAGTGCGCAAATCAGGTAGAGCACACCGCTCATGTGGATCACGTACGGCATCAGGCTCACGGCCAGCAGCGCGAAGGTATAAAGCAGGATGTGGACCTTGGTGTAGTGCTCGCCATGGGTCACCGGCAGCATCGGAATATCGGCCTTGGCGTATTCCTCTTTGCGGTGAATGGCCAGCGCCCAGAAGTGCGGCGGTGTCCAGGCGAAGATGATCAGCACCAGCAACAGGGGTTCGGCGCTGACGTGGCCGGTGGCAGCGGTCCAGCCGAGCAGCGGCGGGGCGGCACCGGCCAGTCCGCCGATGACGATGTTTTGTGGCGTCGCGCGTTTCAGGAAACCGGTGTAGACCACCGCATAGCCGAGCAGCGAGGCCAGGGTCAGCCAGGCCGTGAGCGGATTGGTGAAGGCCAGCAGTACGGCTTGCCCAAGCACCGCCAATACCAAGGCAAACGTCAGCGCGGCCGCAGGCGACACTCGACCTTCGGCCAGGGGACGTTTGTGCGTGCGGGCCATGACCGCATCGATGCGCCGGTCCACGACATGGTTGACCGCCGCCGCACCACCGGCACACAAGGCGATCCCCAGATTGCCGAACACCAGCACCGTCCACGGCACCCCGGCGCGGGTCGCGAGGAACATGCCGACCAGCGAGGTGATGAGCATCAGCACCACCACTTTCGGCTTGGTCAGCTCCAGGTAGTCACGCCAGATCGCCTGACTGTGACGTGCGCCGATCAGAGTCGCCATGGCATCTCTCCTTTTATTGTTATGGGCCCGGCTGAGTGTTTGCGCAGACTGAACCGCCAGCGCGCAGGGGGTTGCTGCTTGACCCGAACCAGACTGGTTCGCGCGTGATAATTGACCAGCACCATCGTCAGCAACAGTGCCGCGCCGCCCGCGTTATGCGCGACGGCCACTGGCAGCGGCAGGTGAAACAGCACATTGCTGATGCCGAGGGTGATTTGCGCGGCGAGTGCGATCAGCACCAGCCCGGCCAACCGCGTCATGCCGACGACTTTCAGTTGCCACGCCAGCCCGAGCAACACCAGCGTCACCAGCAATGCGCCGATGCGGTGAGTCAGATGAATCGCGGTGCGGGCATCGCTGTCCAGTTGCCCGCCGAGGTAATTGGGGCCGATGTGTTGAGTCAGGTGAAAACCGTTGGCGAAGTCCGCGGGCGGCAGCCATTGACCGTGACAGGTCGGGAAGTCGATACAGGCCACCGCCGCGTAGTTGGAACTGACCCAGCCACCCAAGGCAATTTGCAGGATCACCAGCAGCAACCCGGCGGTCGCCCAGTACTGCAAACGCCGTGGCACGGTCAGCGCTGGTAGTACGCCGGACAGGCGCAACGTCAGCAGAAACAACAGGCTCAACGTCGCAAAGCCGCCGAGCAAATGCCCGGTGACCACTTGTGGCCAGAGCTTGAGCGTCACCGTCCACATGCCGAATGCCGCTTGGGCAATCACCACTGCCAGCAAAAACAACGGTAACTTCACCGGCTGCCCTGGATGACGACGATGAACCCAGGCGCGGCCGGCCAATACCGAGATCAGCAGCCCCAGCGTGCCAGCGAAGTAGCGGTGAACCATCTCGTTCCAGCCTTTATGGGCTTCGACGGGAGCGTCGGGAAAATGCAGTTCGGCATGGGCCAATTGAACTTCGCTTTTGGGCACGCTGATAAAGCCATAGCAACCCGGCCAGTCCGGGCAGCCGAGGCCGGCGTGAGTCAGGCGGGTGTAGGCGCCGAGCAACACCACAATCAGTGCCAGCAAGGTGGCAAACAGCGCGAGGCGAAATCCAGGTTTGGCCATGACGATGCCCTTATCCGATGTTCGACAGTTTCAGCAAATGGCGCAGGTCGTTGAGCAGATCCTTACCTTTCACCGTCGGGTCGTAGCGCAGCACCAGATTGCCATGCGGATCGATGATCCAAAGCTGCGGCACAGCCTGGTCGCCGGCAGTTTTATGGAAGTCGGTCAGGCTCAGTGGGTAGCGCTGTAATTGAGGATACTCGCGCGTCAGCTTGGCGTCGTATTCGCTGCTCAGCGGTTGCGCTACGGCCAAGGCATGACTGGCGCGCCCGGCATCACGGCCGAGGCCGATCTGGATCTGCCGCGCCAGGTACACCAGTTGCTGGCAGTCCACCGAACAATCCTTGGGCGCGGTCACCAGTATTTGCCAACGATCCTCCTGCGCCTGCACGCCGAGGTCGGCGCGGGTCTGGCCGTTGCCGATCAGTTCGCCGTGATAGCTGCGACCTTCCGGCACCCAGAACTGCAATTTGTACATGCCGGTGGCGAGGATCATCGGACCGATCACCCCAAGCAGGATCAGCAGCAACTGCAAACGACCCTTGCGCCGACTCGCCGGCGATTTCGCCTCAGACATGCTGGGTGGATTCATGGCCGCTCCCATGGTGTTTCTCCTTTGCGTTGTGCCAGCCGAGATAGAGATAGAGGCCGAACAGGGCGATCGACATGGCGAACCACTGCACGGCATAAGCCAGGTGTTTTTCCGGTCCCATGGCGACTACCGGCCAGTCAGCCTGATAAGTCGCGGGACCGCTTTCTGCGCGTAATTCGTAGGCAAAACCTTCGCGATCCAGTGCCGTCCAGAGCTTGGCGGGTTCAACTGCGGTAACCAGTTGTGGCCACGTGGCGGTATTCGGGTCGGCGTGCAACTGGAAGGTGGCGCCGGGGGAGACGTAGACCCAGGCAACGAGACTCAAGGCCTGAGTCGGTGTGGTGAATTGCGGTGGGGTGCGGCGATCCGGCCACGGCAGCCAGCCGCGATTGACCAGCAGCCAGAGCCCGGTTGCCTGATCCTGAAACGGTTGCAGCAGCTCGACGCCTACCTTGCCGCCACGCTGACGGTTATCCAGCAACAGGCTGTGGGCGGTATCGAACTGGCCGTGCAGGTGAACCCGGCGAAAGGCCGGATCTGCGCTGTGTTGCAGCTCGGTGCTGGCCATCGGTTCAGCGGCACGGCGCTCGGTGTAGCTTTGCAGCAGCGCGCTTTTCTCTGCGCCCCGGCTCAATTGCCAGAACCCGAGTGATACCAGCATGGGCAACAACACCGCGACCACCAGGGTCGGCACGATGCCCGGCCGGAAACGCTTCATGGCGTCGCCAGAAAGTCGGTAGTCGCGATAGCTATACTCAAGTGCATCGCCTTTCCCCCGGAGTTTCACCATGCTCAAAGCAGCCATCGTCCTGATGCTGATTGCCACGGTTGTCAGCCTGTTCAGCGGCCTGTTTTTTTTGGTCAAGGACGACAGCAGCTCGAACCGCCTCGTCATTGCCTTGAGTGTTCGTGTTGCGCTGGCCGCCATTACCGTCGGCTTGATTGCCTGGGGTTTTTTCAGCGGCCAGTTGGTATCGCACGTACCTTGGTAAGCCTCAGAGCACGTAGACGAAAACGAACAGACCGATCCACACAACGTCCACGAAGTGCCAGTACCAACTCGCCGCTTCAAACGCGAACTGATGATCGGCGTCGAAGTGCCCGCGCATGATCCGCATCAACATCACAAACAGGATGATGGTGCCGATGGTCACGTGGGCGCCGTGGAAGCCGGTGAGCATGAAGAAGGTTGCGCCGTAGATGCCCGAACCGAGCGTCAGGCCCAGTTCGTGGTAGGCGTGCATGTATTCTTCGGCCTGAAAACCAAGGAACGCGCAGCCCAGTAACACGGTGAGCGCCAGCCAGATTTTCAGCGCGCCGCGATGGCCCTTTTTCAAGGCGTGGTGAGCGATGGTCACGGTGACGCTGGAACTCACCAACAACACTGTGTTGAGCAGCGGCAGGCCCCAAGGGCTGATGACTTCCTTGGGTGGCGGAAAGAGTTTCGGGTCAGGGGTATGCAGCAATGGCCAGGCGAACTGGAAGTTCGGCCAGAGCATGTGCGCGATGCCTTTGACCCCTTCACCCCCGAGCGCCGGGCCGGAAATGTTTCTCACATAAAACAGCGCGCCGAAGAACGCGATGAAAAACATCACCTCCGAGAAGATGAACCAGCTCATACCCCAGCGGAACGAGCGATCCATCTGTGCGCTGTACAACCCCTGGCGGCTTTCCTTGATCACCGTACCGAACCAGCCGAACAGCATGTAGGCCAGCAGCAGGCCACCGACGAAAAAGATCAGCGGGCCGTGGGACTCCGGCCGCGCCGCCTTCAGGTCGTTGAACCAGGTGGCCAGGCCGAACACGGTGACGAACATTCCGACCGTGGCAATGATCGGCCATTTGCTCTGTGCCGGAACGTAATAATGTTCATGAGTTGCCATTTATTGTTCTCCTTATCGGGCACGCTTTAACGCCTAGCCACCGGTGTTTGCAGCAACAGCCGCGGGTGGATGACGTGCGGTGATATCGAACAGCGTGTAGGAAAGCGTCAGGTGCTTCACATCCTTGGGCATGTCACGGTCAACGATGAAACGTACCGGCATCTCGATCCGTTGACCGGGCTGCAGCACTTGCTGGGTAAAGCAGAAACATTCGGTCTTGTGGAAGTACGCCGCCGCGGCGCTGGGCGCGATGCTCGGAACTGCTTGCGCGCTCATCGGTTTGTCGGTCGGGTTATGGGCGATGAAAATCATCTCGTTCACCGCCCCCGGATTCGCCACCAGCTCATCGCCCTTGGGGTAGAAATCCCAGGACATGTCGGCGGAATTGGTCGACAGAAACTGCACGCGAACCTGCCGCGAGGTGTCGACCGTTTGTTCGCCCTCGTACTGCCCGCCGGTCTTGCCGTTGATGCCGAACGCCTTGCACATCACGTCGTAGATCGGCACCAGGGCAAACCCGAAGACAAACATCGCCACCACCACCAGCAACAGGCGCGTGACCAGCTTCTTCAAAGAAATAGAGTCAGCCATGATCCCCTACCTCCGCCGAGAACTCTGTGGCGAGGGGATTTATCCCCGTTCGGCTGCGAAGCAGTCGTAAAACCGAACCATGGGTTATGCCTGATACACCGCGGTCACAGGTTTTGGGGCCGCTTCGCGGCCCAACGGGGATAAATCCCCTCGCCACAAAGGCTTGGCCAGTTCTCACCAAGGGTAAGGCGTTCATTTCACTTCCGGCGGCGTGGTGAAGGTGTGATACGGCGCCGGTGACGGAACGCTCCATTCCAGGCCTTCGGCCCCATCCCACGGTTTGGCCGGTGCGGGTGGGCCACCACGGATGGTCTTGATCACGATGAACAGGAAGAAGATCTGCGTGGCGCCGAACATGAACGCACCGATTGACGACACCATGTTGAAGTCGGCGAATTGCAGGTTGTAGTCGGGAATCCGCCGCGGCATGCCCGCCAGCCCCACGAAGTGCATCGGGAAGAACGCCATGTTCATGCCGATGAACGAGAGCCAGAAGTGCAGCTTGCCGAGGGTTTCGTCGTACATGTGGCCAGTCCATTTCGGCAGCCAGAAGTAGGCCGACGCGAAGATCCCGAAGATCGCCCCCGGTACCAGTACATAGTGGAAGTGCGCGACCACAAAGTAGGTGTCCTGGTACTGGAAGTCCGCCGGGGCGATGGCCAGCATCAACCCGGAGAAACCGCCGATGGAAAACAGGATCACGAACGCCACGGCAAACAGCATCGGTGTCTCGAAGGTCAGCGATCCTTGCCACATGGTGCTGGCCCAGTTGAACACCTTGACCCCGGTCGGCACCGCGATCAGCAGCGTGGCGTACATGAAGAACAACTCGCCCACCAACGGAATGCCGACCACGAACATGTGGTGCGCCCAGACGATGAACGACAGGAACGCGATACTCGCCGTCGCATAGACCATCGAGGTGTAGCCGAACAGCGGCTTGCGTGAGAAGGCCGGAATGATCGAGCTGACGGCACCGAAGGCCGGCAGAATCATGATGTACACCTCGGGGTGACCGAAGAACCAGAACACGTGCTGGAACAACACCGGGTCACCACCACCGGCGGCACTGAAGAAGCTGGTGCCGAAGTGGATGTCCATCAGCATCATCGTCACGCAACCGGCCAGTACCGGCATCACCGCGATCAGCAGGAACGCGGTAATCAGCCAGGTCCAGACGAACAGCGGCATTTTCATCAACGTCATGCCGGGGGCGCGCAGGTTGAGAATGGTGGCGATCACGTTGATCGCGCCCATGATCGAGCTGATCCCCATCAAGTGGATGGCGAAGATAAAGAAGGTCACGCTTTCCGGTGCGTAGGTCGTCGACAGCGGGGCGTAGAACGTCCAGCCGAAGTTCGGTCCACCGCCGGGGGTGAACAGGGTCGATACCAGCAGGATGAACGCCGCCGGCAATAGCCAGAAGCTGAAGTTGTTCATCCGTGGCAGGGCCATGTCCGGCGCGCCGATCATCAACGGGATCATCCAGTTGGCGAGGCCGACAAAGGCCGGCATCACCGCACCGAAGACCATCACCAGACCGTGCATGGTGGTCATCTGGTTGAAGAACTCCGGCTGGACGATTTGCAGCCCCGGCTGGAACAACTCGGCACGAATCACCATCGCGAACGAGCCGCCGAGCAAGAACATGGAGAACGCGAACCACAGGTACAGCGTGCCGATATCCTTGTGGTTGGTGGTCAGCACCCAGCGCATCAGGCCTTTGGCGGGGCCGTGGGCGTGGGCGGTGCCGGTATGAACATGGTCATCGACGACAGCAGTCATGTCCTGTCTCCTGCAAACAGATGGGCTGGGCAGGCCGGGGCGCGATGCCCCGACTGATTCCTTACGTGCGCAATAGACCGGGTCATTTGCTTTCCGCCTGTTTCAGCTCCAGCACTTCTTTAGGCGTGACCATGTCGCCCTTGTTGTTGCCCCAGGCGTTACGTTCGTAGGTCACGACTGCCGCGATGTCGACTTCCGAGAGCTGCTTGCCGAACGCCGCCATCGCGGTGCCAGGCTTGCCGTGGAAGACAAGACTCAGGTGGCCTTCTTTGGGGCCGGTAGCGATTTTCGAGCCCTTGAGCGCCGGGAACATCGGTGGCAGGCCCTGACCTTCGGCCTGGTGACAGGCGACGCAGGTGGTGTGATAGATCTTGTCGCCGCGCTCTTTGAGCTCGTCGAGGGTCCATTCCTTGCTGGTCAGCTCTTTAAGCTGCATGGCTTCGGCTTTACGTTCGGCCAGCCATTTTTCGTAATCGGCCTTTTCCTTGACCTCGACTACGATCGGCATGAAGCCGTGATCCTTGCCGCACAATTCGGCGCATTGACCGCGGTAGATGCCGGGCTTGTCGACGCGGGTCCAGGCTTCGTTGACGAACCCCGGAATCGCATCGCGCTTGACCGCAAAGGCCGGCACCCACCAAGAGTGGATGACGTCGGCGGAAGTCACCAGGAAGCGCACCTTGGCGCCGATCGGCAGCACCAAAGGCTTATCGACCTCAAGCAAGTAGTGCTCGCTCTTGGCTTCCTTGTTGTGGATCTGATCGGCGGGCGTGGTCAGGTTGCTGAAGAACTCAACGTCCTGGCCCAGGTATTTGTAGTGCCACTTCCACTGATAGCCGGTGACCTGGATATCGATATCCGGCTCACTGGCGTCGTACATTTTGATCAGGGTTGCGGTCGCGGGAACCGCCATGGCCACCAGGATCAGGAAGGGCACGATGGTCCAGAGGATTTCAACGGTGGTGCTTTCATGAAATTTTGCGGCCACCTGCCCGGTCGAGCGGCGGTGGAGAATCATCGACCAGAACATGGCGCCGAAGACGATGATGCCGATCACTACACAGATCCAGAAAATGGTCATGTGCAGGTCAAATACTGCGTGACTGATTTCAGTCGCTCCAGGCGCCATATTCACAGTCCAGGCCGCTTGTGCCTGACTGAAAATCGACCACAACAGGAGGCCCATCCAGACGTGTGGATGTCGCATCATTGCGGGTTCCCCTTATCGTTCTTTTTATCCCGCCGGCTTTCACCTGCGGCAAGGGAGCGGCTTTTTCAGACTACGAACTTGAATCGCCGAGCCTTGCTGCGTGTGCAGTCGGGTGTCATCAGCTAACTCCATTCCCACCCGAGTATAGACAGCGACTGCCACCTCGCAACGTGATGGCGTAAATGATCTGAAACAGCTGGGACTTGCGTTCCAGGGCACGAATGGAGAAGGATGCAGACGAGTGGTGGCAAACCGATATAACTTTGATGTCTCAAGGATGAAATAATTATGACAAATGCGTCTTAGCATTTTTCGTATGCCAGCTAAGTTATGTCTTCCCTATTTCATTGCCTTTGTTTCCTGGAGTTTTCATGAACACCGCCGCATTGCGCGAGCAGATCCAAAAAGCCCAACAACACGAAGCCGAAACCGGCCTGCTGACTCGTCAGCTGGAAACCCAACTGCCACACCTTCACTCCGCCATCCAATTGCCGGATGTCGACGCCAACGGCGTGATGACGCGTTTTGTGGCCGCGTATATAGAGCAAGTGCCGGACCTGCTGGATGCAGCCAATGAAGTCGCCAGGGAAGCGGGTATCGAATCACAGATCAAACCGGTGCTGAAAATCGCCGTGCAGTTCTTCCTTCAGCCGCCGGCGATCATGGCCGGTCACGTTGGTCTGGACAGCCTGCTGGACGAAGCCTATCTGGCGCATCGCCTGGTCGAAGAGGTCAATGACCTGTACATCAAGCATTTTGGCCAGCCACTGATCCCCTTGGACATGACTGTTGCCAACCTGATTGCCCACCAACTGATCGGCGAGGAGTTCGCCAATCAACTGGATGAGGCGGTGCATCACGCCGTGGACGAGATGCTCAACGAAGACAGTTTCGCGCTGGAATCGGTGGAAGCCTACCGCGAGAAACTCAACAGCCCGGACACCGGCGCTGCATGGAAGCGCTGGCCGTGCCTGTCGCGCCAACTGGGCGTCGGCCTGGAGCTGGATCAGCCAGCGGCTTGATCCATTGATCAACACAATCCCCTGTGGGAGCGGGCTTGCTCGCGAAAGCGGTCAATCATTCAACATTGATGTTGACTGACACGCCACTTTCGCGAGCAAGCCCGCTCCCACATTGTTATCTACGCGGCTGAACCTACGCCGGTAGTGGTCCGCAATCGGCCTTCCAGCCTGCGCTTCAACCCCCGCGCTTCAATCAACAGTTTTGATCCCTTGGCCGCATTGGCCCGCCCCCATTCCTCCAGCAACTCCAGACACGAGTGATCGATGTAGCTCAGGTTATTGAGCGGCACATGCACCGTCGCGCCTGCCGGAATGGTCCCCAGCACCTGGGTCAGCGCCGGCACTTTGAGAAAGGTCGCTGCACCTATCAATCGCAATTCCATTTCGCCGTCCTTGGGCAGATCGATCAGGCTGATTTTCAGCCGCGAAGCCTTCCAGGCCAGTTTGGCCAAGGTCAGGCCGAAGCCGATCAGCACGCCGGTCAGCAGGTCGGTGAAGATGATCGCCAGGGCTGTTGCCGCGTAAGTGAACATCGGCATCCGCCCATAACGGCCCAGACCGCGGAAGGCCTTGAGGTCGACCAGTTTGAAACCGGTGTAAACCAGAACGCCCGCCAGGCTCGCCACCGGAATGCTTTGCAGCACGCTGGACAGCAGCAACACGAAAGCCAGCAGCCACAGGCCATGGAAGATCGTCGACATTCGTGTGGTGGCGCCGGCCTGGACGTTGGCTGAACTGCGCACGATCACGCCGGTCATTGGCAGCGCGCCGAGCAGACCGCAAAGCATGTTGCCGACGCCTTGAGCCGACAATTCCCGGTCGAAGTCTGAACGCTGGCCGCTGTGCATGCGGTCCACCGCGGCGGCCGAGAGCAGGGTTTCGGCGCTGGCGATAAACGCCACGGCAAACGCGGCAATGAGCAGCGTCGGGTCAGCCAGGTTGAGCAAGTCGGCGGGTTTCAGCCAGTCGATGGCTTCCGCCAGGTTGGCCGGGACTTCTACTCGTTTGACCTGCAACGCGAGCACCAGGCTGGCGACGGTCGCCAGGCCTACCCCAAGCAGTGCGCCGGGTACGAAGCGCAGGGAATGGGGGCGGAATTTCTCCCACAGCCACATCACCGCAATTGTCGACAGCCCAAGCAACCCGGCTTGCCAACCGAAGGAGGGCAAGGCCTGCACGACGGCAGCCGGGAAGGCTGCCAGGTTATCCAGCCCGGAAGGCTTGGGCACGGCGTCGAGCATCACATGCACCTGTGACAAAACGATCAGCACGCCAATCCCGGCGAGCATGCCGTAGACCACCGCTGGCGCCGTTACCCGGAACCAGCAGCCCAGCTTCAAACGCCCGGCCACCAGTTGCAGAAAACCGGCCAGCAGCAGGATGGGTCCGAGCATGTCGATACCATGCTGGCGCACCAGTTCGAACACCAGAACAGCCAAACCGGCTGCCGGGCCGCTGACTTGCAGCGGCGAACCGGCAATCCAGCCCACCACCAGGCCACCGATGATCCCGGTGATCAAGCCTTTGGATGGCGGCAGCCCCGAGGCGATGGCGATGCCCATGCACAAGGGCAGGGCGACGAGAAACACAACCACGGACGCCAGCAGCTCCCGTGGCAGTACAGCTTTAAGTTGAGCAGCACGCATGGTGACTCTCCCGAAGTTTTCTTCAGGCGTGGCAAAGCCTGGCTGCCTGATCGGCAGCCTCGGCTAAACCACACAGGGATTTAGGAGGATTTAGAAGCGCGCTTTGGGCGTCGCCACCGGAATCGGATGGCTGCCATCGAGCGGCAGGAAACAACCCTTGTCCGCGTCGTAAGCTCTGATTTCGCTGGTTTCGATGTTGTAGATCCAACCATGGATAAACAACTGACCATTGGCCATGCGCGAGGCTACCGACGGGTGCGTGCGCAAATGTTGCAGCTGGGCGATCACATTCTCCTCGGTGAGGACGTGCATGCTTTCGTTTTCGTCAGCGCAATGGCAGTTTTCCTGGACCATGGTTTTTGCCACTTCGGCATGACGCAACCAGGCTTTGACCGTCGGCATTTTTTCCAGGCTTTGCGGGTTGAGCACTGCGCGCATCGCGCCACAGTCGGAGTGCCCGCAAATGATGATGTGTTGCACGCCGAGGGCCAGAACGGCGTATTCGATTGCCGTGGAAACACCGCCGTTCATTTGCCCATAAGGTGGCACAACGTTGCCGACGTTACGGGTCACGAACAGGTCGCCGGGGGCGCTTTGGGTGATCAGCTCAGGAACGATGCGCGAATCGGCGCAGGCGATGAACATCGCTCTGGGGCTCTGGGCCGTGGCGAGTTTTTTGAAGAGTTCTTCCTGCTGTGGAAAAACCTCGTGATGAAAATGCAAAAAGCCGTCAACGATATGCTGCAGCGCTGCATCGGCGGTTTCCGCCTCCGGTTGGGCTGAAGCCGACGCAGCCAACGACTGTTTATCCTTGTCACTCATGATTCATCCTCTTTGGCGGAGTCAGGGAATTTTCCCGTTTTGTCCGGTGTGAAGCCAGTGGCTGTTTAAAAAACATCCAGGCCGAGAATCTCGACCCATCAGTCACTCGATGAACAAGGTAGCGGCCGAAACTTAACTCAAACTGAATAAAACGCTCTAGAACGTGTGTTCCAGGTCACAAAAAACGTGACTGGCGTAGTGGCAAAGTGCATTTCACCCTACTCAACCATAGGCCAATTGTCCTCAAATCAACGACATTTGGCGACCTGGCGGACAGAAGGCTTCGCAGTCCAGATTGAAACCTTCCCGACGATTGAGCCCCAGGCGTTTGATGGTTTTGGCAAATCGTTGCGCCAGCAGATCGGCAAACGGCCCTTCGCCACGCATCCTGGCACCGAAGCGACTGTCATAGAGCTCGCCACCACGGCTCTGACGAATCAGGCTCAACACATGCGCGGCACGCTGAGGATAGTGGGCCGCCAGCCATTCTTCGAACAGCGGCGCCACTTCCAGCGGCAGGCGCAGCATCATGTAGGCCGCACTTTGCGCCCCCGCGGCGTGAGCTTCGGTGAGCAGGCTTTCGAGTTCGCTGTCGTTGATCATCGGAATCATCGGCGAGCACAGAACACCCACCGGAATTCCCGCTTCACGCATCACGCGGATCGCCCGCAACCGAGCCTTGGGTGCCGCGGCGCGCGGTTCGAGGATGCGTTTGAGTTCGTCGTCCAGGGTGGTAAGGCTGATCATCACCGCCACCAGCCTTTGCTCGGCGAGTTCGGCCAGCAGGTCCAGATCCCGAAGAATCAGCGAGCCCTTGGTAATGATGGTCACCGGATGGCGATAACGCAGCAGCACTTCGAGGGTTTTGCGGGTGATTTTGTGTTCGCGCTCGATCGGCTGATAAGGGTCGGTATTGGAGCCCAGATTGATCGGCGCACATTGATAGCCGCGCTTGGACAGTTGTTCTTCCAGCACATCGGCGGCGTTGGTCTTGGCGATCAGTTTGGTCTCGAAATCCAGCCCTGGCGACATGTCCCAATAAGCGTGGCTGGGCCGCGCGTAGCAATAGATGCAACCGTGCTCGCAGCCGCGATAGGGATTGATCGAGCGATCGAAGGGCAAGTCCGGCGAGTTGTTGCGAGTGATGATGGTTTTCGCCGTTTCAATGCGCACCTCGGTGCCCTGGGTGATCGGCGCTTCCTGATACCAGCCGTCATCCTCGGCCACCGAGCGATTCGGCGCGAAACGGTTGTGCGGGTTGGTGGCGGTGCCGCGGCCGCGAGGTGGCAGGGGAGTAGGCATCGACAAGGTCCTTTGGCTGTATGTATGTACAGTATAGAACCTCGACATATTCGGCCAGTGCCGTTCGGCGCCTGTTAATTCTAAAAAAAGCCTGGTTCTTTGTATTTCTACCGACTGGTTAAAGTGTTCGTCACCATGAGATACATATAGCGACTGGCATAGTTATAAGCGCTATTAGTAATATCCACCTCACACGAGGTTCTCGTGTTCAACTATTAAATGGAATTAATTAATGTCGAATTACAATCAGCGCGGTATTTTTTTGCAACTGATGCGCGCATCTGTTGTTAGTCCAAAAGAAGTTCGGGTTTCCATGCAGTTTGCACTCAAGGAAGAGGGTTACGATCCGGAAAACCGTGCTGTCACTTATGCTCTGCTGGACTCGAGCACCCGCGAGGCCGTATCGAACGACGGCGGCGTGACTTTCACCATGGGTACCGCCCCTGCCGATGTGGACGGTGATGGTGACATCGACGCACAAGACAAGGCCGTTCTGCTGGCCTTGGCGAGTGCCTATTCGAAGATCGTCAAACCGTAATCGCGATTGAACGCATGCAGTAGATAAATATTGAGTGCGCAGTAGGTTGTAGCTGAACCTAAAAAAGCGGTATGGAGTTTCCATGCCGCTTTTTTATTTATTTAATGAGTCGTCGCTTGGCCAATGTCATCATTTGAAGTCGTTTTCATATCGTCTTCCCTTAACGCCATTACATCACTGGCTTTAACAGTGGTCCCTTTATTTCCCCAACTAGTGGCAATGAAACTCACCACATCCGCCACTTGTTGATCCGACAAGCGCCACGCGAACCCGGGCATCGTGAAGGTCGACGGCGCCGTGTGAGTCGCAGGCAAGGTGCCGCCCTTGAGAACGATGTGAATCAGCGACGTCGGATCCTGCGACTGCAACACCGGGTTGCCCGCCAGCGCCGGGAACACTTTGGTGTAGCCATGGCCATCGGTACGGTGACAGGCCGCGCAGTTGTCGATGTACACCGAAGCGCCGGGCTTGCTGTCGTCCCCGTTCCACAGCGCCTGTGCGATCTGTTTGTCGTACTGGTGCGGCTGATCATTGGAATCATTCGCCGGCAAGGACTTGAGGTAACGGGCAATCGCGGTCAGATCGTTGTCGGTCATGTACTGCATGCTGTGCGTCACCACATCACTCATGCCACCAAACACCGCGCTGCGATCGCTGCGACCGGTCTTGAGGAACTGCACCAGTTGTTGTTCGCTCCAGCTGCCGAGGCCGTCTTTATGATCGCCGCGCAGACTTTTCGCGATCCAGCCTTCAAGCGGCGCACTGCCTGACAGAAATGCGCTGCCTTCGCCTGCATTCAGGGCTTTTTCCTGCATGGTCAGGGCACGTGGCGTATGGCATGCGCCGCAATGTCCGAGGCCTTCCACCAGATAAGCCCCACGGCTGACCACCGCATCTTCGCCGGGTGCCGCTTTGTAGTCCGCCACAGCCGGGGCAAACATCCAGCGCCAACCCGCAAGCGGCCAGCGCATGCTCAAAGGCCAGGGAATGTCGCTGGCCTTGTTCTCCTGAGTGACAGGCGCCACGCCGTGCATGAAGTAGGCGTACAAGGCGTTCATGTCGGTTTCGTTGACGCTGGCGTAGGACGGATAGGGCATGGCCGGGTACAACGTACTACCGTTTTTGGCGACGCCATGGCGCACGGCCTTGTCGAATTCTTCGAAGCTGTAGTTGCCCAGCCCGGTTTTATCCGGCGTGATATTGGTGGAGTAGATCGTTCCGATCGGCGTTTCCATCGGCAAACCACCGGCGAACGGTTTGCCGTCCTTGGCGGTGTGGCAGGCCACGCAGTCACCTGCTCGAGCGAGGTACTCGCCTTGTTTGATCAGGTTTTGATCGATTTCTGCAGCGTTGACCGAGCCACAACCGAGCAGCGCCAGGGTCGCGATAACAAGTGATTTCATAGTCATCGCTCCTTAAGCCTGAACCAGCGGGCCGGGGTTTTTCAGGTACTGCTCGCGGATCGCCCGGGCCGACCAGTAGGTCAACGCTGCCACCAGGCCGGTAGGGTTGTAGCCCAGACCTTGTGGGAAAGCTGACGCTCCGGGGACGAAAACGTTGTGTACGTCCCAGCTCTGCAAATAACGGTTCAGAGCGCTGGTTTTCGGGTCGGTGCCCATGATCGCGCCACCGTTGAGGTGGGTGGTCTGGTAAGACGCGGTGTTGAAGTGATCGCCCACCTTCTTGCCCAGTACGGCGATGGCCTTGGGGCTCATTGCTTCGGCGATCTTGCCCATTTTCTCGACCATGAAGCGGTTCATCTTGATGTCGTTTTCCTGCCAGTCGAAGGTCATCCGTAACAGCGGCAAGCCGTAGGCATCGCGGTACACCGGGTCCAGATCGAGGTAGTTGCCACGGTAGGATTGATGCGCGCCGTGGGCATCCATCGACACTTGATGGGTGTAGTAATCGGCGGTGGCACGTTTCCAGGCACTGCCCCAGGCCGGGGTGCCCGGCGGGTTGGATGTGCCTGCGATCGGTCGGCTGCCAGCCTGGTTGACCCACATCGGCGAGCCGCCGACGAAGCCATGGGGACCGTGATCGAAGTTGTCGGCGTTGAAGTCGTCCACCGCCACGCCGTTACCGCCGGCACCAATAAAGTTATTGGTGTGGGTGTCTTTGTCGAAGTAGGCCTTGATGGTGGCCATGTTCTGGTAGGCGAAGTTCTTGCCGACCACGCCTTCGCCGCTGATCGGGTCATACGGCTTGCCGATGCCCGAAAGCAACATCAGCCGCACATTGTGGAACTGGAAGGCACCGAGGATCACCAGATCTGCCGGCTGCTCGATTTCCCGGCCCTGGCCATCGATGTAGGTGACGCCTGTCGCCTTGCTCTTGGTGCTGTCGAGATTGACCCGCAGTACGTGGGAGTTGGGCCGCAGCTCGAAATTGGGCAGCGGTTTGAGCGCCGGCAGAATGTTTACGTTCGGCGATGCCTTGGAATACATGTAACAGACATAACCGCTGCAAAAACCGCAGAAGTTGCACGGCCCCATCTGTGCGCCGTAAGGGTTGGTGTAGGGGCCTGATGTATTGGCAGAGGGCAGGTTGTAGGGTTTGTAACCCACTGCGGTGGCCGCTTTCTGAAACAGCTGTGCGGAAACAGTGTTCTTCTGCGATTCCAGCGGGAAATGATTCGAACGATCCGGCGCGTATGGATTGCCGCCCTTGCGTTCGCCGACCAATTGACCCTTCACCGTCCAGGCTTGACCCGACGTACCGAAGACCTTCTCGGCGTAATCGAAAAACGGTTCCAGCTCTTCATAGCTGACGCCAAAGTCCTGGATAGTCATGTCCTTGGGGATGAAGCTTTTGCCGTAGCGTTCTTCATAGTGACTGCGCATGCGCAACTCGATCGGGTCGACCCGAAAGTGCACGCCGGACCAGTGCAAACCGGCGCCACCGACACCATTGCCGGGCAGGAAGGCGCCCAGTTGGCGGTTCGGCAGCGCGATGTCATTCACGCTATGGCGAATGGTCACGGTCTCCTTGGAAATGTCCTGGAAGAGTTTTTTCCGCACGCTGTAGGTGAGTTCGTCGATCACCTGTGGATAGTTGCCATCGGGGTAAGTGTCCTGCATCGGCCCGCGCTCCAGTGCCAGCACATTCAGGCCGGCTTCTGTCAGCTCCTTGGCCATGATCGCGCCCGTCCAGCCAAAACCGACGATCACTGCGTCGACCTTCTTCATTACCGTTGCCATGCTTACGCCCTCTCGCCGCGAATCGAAACTGCCGGGAAGGGGTATTGCTCGTTGCGTTCCACCCAATCCATGAAGTCGGCGCGGGCGCCGGGGAAGCCGATCATGGTCCAGCCGACCATGCCTTTATTGCCGCCATGAATCGGGTCGCAGAAAAACCCTTCTTTGGTGTTTTGCAGCAGCAGGTTGAAGAAAATCTTCGCTGGGACGCTGTCGAACTGAGGTTTTCCGGCCTCGAGTTGCTTGAGCAAATCGTCTCGGGTAGCGCTGTCTTGCTCAGCAAATACTTTACCGTTGAGCGTTTTCGACCAAGCATCCGTCGCGGCGATGCCTAGGCGATAAATCTCTTTGGGCACCAATTTGCTCTGCCAGCCCATTTCCGGAGCGGCGTCTGCGTTGAACGGTCCCTGCATGAACCACAGCGCGCCGGCCGCGTAAGGCGTGTTCATCTGACGGTCGATGTATTCGGGCACACCGGCTTCCAGGGCGCCAGGCCCTTGGGCATCATTCGGAATCAGCTGCGCGACAGCCGCTTTGATGAACGTCCATTCTTCGGCGGTGAAGTAGCTGGGTTCATAGGTGCTGGTGGCGACCGGCGCTTTGCCGGAACTGGCCGGGGCCGCCTCGGGCGCGGCCATCAGGACCGTGCTGCCCAGACCGGTGCTGGCAACGGTGACCACCGGGATCAAGGTCAGGGATTTGCGCAAAAACTCACGCCGCGGGTTGTCTCGATCTTGATCGGACATAGGGGGGCACCTCATCAGGCATAGCGGTTTTTCAGCCGTCTCGCAGGACGACTTTTCGTTTTGGCACCGATGAAGATCGCCAGCAAGCGGGGAGCAATAGGGCGCATCGGTAATATGGAGAAACAAATGGTAGCAGGCTAAGCATAAAGATGAACCGATTCAGCTAAAAAACCTCGGCTTTGCGACGGAAGCGATCGGCTGATTCACGATTCTTTGACAGACGGCTCACAGGCCTTTGACTGCTCGGGGGGGAAGCTCGGCATCATCTTCCCAATTCTCCTGAGCGGTCACCCCGAGCATGTCTCTATCGCGTTGTATCCCAGCGATCTGCCTGTCGCTGGCCGCACTTTTAAACCTGACGGTGGCCCTTGCCGACGACAGTGCATTGCCCCGACCTGCGGAGTGGGCTCAATCGGTCGAGGTGCAGTACAACCTCTTTAAAATGTCCCCGACGCTCTATCGCAGTGCGTTGCCCGACAGAGGCGCTGTGCCGTTACTGGAAAAACTCAAGGTCGGGACGGTGATCACGTTCCTGCCCGAGTCGGATTCAAGCTGGTTATCGACGCCAGGAATCGCACAAATACAGTTGCCCTACCGTACCAACCATGTGGATGACGCGGATGTACTCAAAGCCCTTCGCGCGATCCAGACTGCCGAAGCCAAGGGACCGGTGCTGATGCACTGCAAGCATGGTTCGGACCGCACGGGCCTGATGGCGGCTATGTACCGGGTGGTGGTGCAGGGCTGGAGCAAGGAAGACGCCCTGAACGAAATGACTCAGGGCGGCTTTGGTGACAGCACTCATTTCAAGGACGGCATCCGTTACATGATGCAGGCCGATGTCGACAAGCTCCGCACCGCGCTGGCCAACGGCGATTGCAGCACGAGCCCGTTCGCCAGTTGTTCGATGAAGAGCTGGTTCAAATCGGCCCACGTCGAGTAAACCGTTGCCTCAGCGGGTAACGGTCTCTGACGAAAACGCGAACAGATCTTCGGCGACCGGCCGATCAAGAAATGCTTCCAGGGCGGTGAGCAAGGAGCGCGAATCGCCCGGAGAAAAAAACGCCTCGCGAAAGGCTCGCCCTGTTTGCGCGTTGAAGACCCAATCCTGACGGAATCGCTTGAAGGCTTCGATGGCCAGTACGCCTGACCACGTGTAGGCGTAAACGGAGGCTGCGTAACCGGTCACCATGTAGTCGAAGCTGTTTGCGAACCGACAATAAGACGGCAGTTGCACGTGGGGAACCTCCTGCTGAACGTCTTCGAATACTTGCTGGGTGCTACGACCATCGCCTTGGCTGCGGTGCACTTCGAAATCGAACATTGCACCCGTCAGCAAGAGTGCGGCTTGTCGGCTGGTCTGGGTGTCGAGGGCTGCCAGTGCCGCGTCTACCCGCGCCTCGGTCAAGCGTTCACCGCTTTGGTGGTGGGCCCCCAGCCATAACAGAAACTCCCGTGACAGGCACCACTGCTCGAATACTTGCCCTGCGAACTCCGCCGTATCGCGCCCCAGTTGGGAAATGCCGGAAAGGTTGTGATGCGGCGAACTCGTCAGCACGTGTTGCAGGCAATGACCCCATTCATGAAAAAGCACCCGCAGATCCTGGTGCTCAAGCAGGCACGGATGGCCGTCGACCCCCGGCGTGAAGTTGCAGTGAAGATCGGCAATCGGTAGCGCTACGCGGCCTTCGGCGTTTCTTCGTCGGTTTCGCAGTGTGCCGGTCCAGGCGTAATCCGGGGCTTCCTTGCGGTGGTACGGGTCAAGATAAATATGCCCAATGGTCTGACCATGCTCGCTGATCTCAAACAGGCGCACGTCGTTATGCCAGCGACTGAACTCAGCCTGCTCGAGGATCCGGATCCCGAACAGGCGTTCGCAGAACAGGCAGAATCGTCGCAAGGTACCGTCCAGGGGAAAATAATCGCGCAGATTCTTCAGGGCGTCAGGGAAACGATGGTGGCGCAGTTGTTCAGCGAGAAACTCGTGGTCCCAGGCGTGTACTTCAGAGATGCCCCGTTCGAGTGCAAACGCTTGTAGCTCCTTTGTATCCCGTGCAAGTGACGGTGTGTTCAATGTCACTTGCCGACGCAGAAAACGGCGAACTTGATCGGTGGACTTGGCCGCTGCTGTGGCCAGACGCAGTTGCGCGAAATTATCGAAACCTAGCAGTTCGGCTTTCTGGTGGCGCAGCGAAAGCAGCAACGTCAGTACAGGATCATTATCGAACTCGTCGGCATGCGGGCCTTGATCGGACGCGCGCGTGGAGTACGCCACGAAATACTCTTCTCGCAATGCCCGATTTTCGGCGTACTTCATGATTTGCTGGCAGGTGTTTTCATCCAGGGGAATCAGCCAGCCTTCATGTCCTGCTTCTTTGGCCAGGTGTCTCAGACGATTTTTTACGGTGGGGTATAAACCTTCCAGAACCGCAACGTCATCGACGTGCTTGGTCCAGGCCGCGTTGGCGCTTTTCAGATGGATGACAAACAGCTCTTCGAGCCGGTCAATGTCGAGGTTCAACCGGGCCAGCTTTTCCCGTTGCGCCAGGGGCAATTCGATTCCCGCCAATTGAAATTTGCGCAGAATCTTGGCCAGCGCAGCCTTGCGCGGCTCGTCGAAATTGAGGGCGATCGAACTGTTCGCCAGTCGCCGGTATGCCTCAAACAACGGACGATTGCTCAATCTTTCGGATCGGTACTGCGCCCCTGCGTCGTTGCATGCAGCAGCTGCCGTGTTCCAGGCCGTATCGTTGTGTTTCGCCATCGACAGGATCTGGATGATGCCCAAAGCCTCGTTCAGGCGCGCATCGATTTCATCGATGGCCAGAACCAGATCATCCCAATTGGGAAGTACGGATTGGCTGAGGATGGTTTCGGCAATGACCTGCCGGTTGTCGGTAATGATGGCTGTGATTGCCGGCACGAGGTGTTCGGTGCGGACCTCCGACCAGGGCGGCAGGTCCCAGGCCTGCAAAAGCGGATTGGTGTCGGGCATGGCGTCTTCCTTGGGTAGAGGCTGAATGTGGTCAGCCTATAAAGGAAGCGCAGGGGAAAGGTGGTAGATAGATACCACCTTCCAATCCGTTCAGGAGTGGAAGGTGGTGTTGGCTCAGTGTTGCTCGTCAGGCTTTTTCTTCAGCTTCGGGTTCGGGAAAAACTGTACAGCCTGAACCTTGGCGTCCGGAACCTTCAGCGCCGAAGTGTTGACCCGCGTGCCCAATTCCTTGGGCACGGACAGGCCTTGTTCATTCAGCGTGTCGGAATAACCGCAGGCCACGCACTCACGATGTGGGACTTCGTCTTCGTTCCACATCATCAACTTGTCCGGCTCGCTGCAGGCCGGGCAGACTGCCCCGGCGATAAAGCGTTTTTTCGTGATCACAGGACCCTCGCTCATGCTGCCGCGACCTCACTCAGGCCGCTGTGGCGCAAGAGTGCGTCAATCGACGGCGGACGTCCGCGGAAGTCGACGAACAGCACCATCGGTTCCTGGGAACCACCGCGCGCCAGGATCGCTTCGCGGAAGGCGCGGCCGGTCTCGGCGTTGAGTACGCCTTCTTCTTCGAACTTCGAGAAGGCATCCGCCGACAGCACTTCAGCCCATTTGTAGCTGTAGTAGCCCGCCGCATAACCGCCGGCGAAGATGTGGGCGAAGCTGTTAGGGAAGCGGTTGTAGGCGGGTGGACGCATGACCGACACCTCGTCCCGCACAGCTTCAAGTACCTGCGCCACGCTACGGCCGTCACCGTGGGTGGCGTGCAGGTCGAAGTCGAACAGCGAGAACTCCAGCTGACGGACCATCATCAGACCGGACTGGAAGTTTTTGGCGGCGAGCATTTTCCCCAGCAGGTCCTGAGGCAGCGGTTCGCCGGTTTCGTAATGACCGGAGATCAGCGCCAGACCTTCCGGCTCCCAGCACCAGTTCTCCATGAACTGACTTGGCAGCTCGACCGCATCCCAGGCCACGCCGTTGATGCCGGATACGCCGGCGTGTTCAACGCGGGTCAACAGGTGATGCAAGCCGTGACCGAATTCGTGGAACAGGGTGGTCACTTCATCGTGGGTCAGCAGCGCTGGCTTGCCGCTGTCGGCCGGGGTGAAGTTGCACACCAGGTTCGCCACCGGACTTTGCAATACGCCGCTGATCGTGCGGCGACGGTCGCGGGCGCCGTCCATCCAGGCACCGCCACGCTTGTTGGCGCGGGCGTAGAGGTCGAAGAAGAAACGGCCGACGTGCTGGCCGTTTTCCTTGATTTCGAACAGGCGAACATCCGGGTGCCAGGTGTCGAAGCCTTTCAGTTCGGCGATTTCGATGCCGTACAGGCGCTGAACGATAGCGAAAAGACCGCCCAGCACTTTGTCGATCGGGAAGTAAGCGCGAAGGGCTTCCTGGGCGACGCTGTAGCGCTGCTCGCGAAGCTTTTCACCGTAGAAACCGCTGTCCCAGCTTTGCAGGTCCGGGCAGCCTTGTTCGGCGGCGTACGCCTTGAGCTGTTCCAGATCCTGGGCGGCGAACGGCTTGCTGCGCTTGGCCAGATCGCGCAGGAAACTCAGCACCTGATCGCTGGATTCGGCCATTTTGGTGGCCAGGCTCAGCTCCGAGAAACTAGCAAAACCGAGCAGCTTCGCCAGTTCCTGACGCAGATCGAGGATTTCTTCCATGACCGGGCCGTTATCGTTCTGACCGGCATTAGGGCCTTGGTCCGACGCACGGGTGCAGTAGGCGGCGTAGACCTCATCGCGCAGGGCACGGTCCTGGGCGTAGGTCATCACCGCGTAGTAGCTCGGGAATTCCAGGGTGATCAGAAAGCCTTCCAGACCTTTGGCCTGTGCCGCCGCAGCCATTTGCGCCTTGGCCGAATCGGTCAGGCCGGCGAGGGCGGCTTCATCGGTGACGTGCTTGGTCCAGGCCTGAGTGGCATCGAGCAGTTGGTTGGAGAAGCGGCTGCCCAGCTCCGACAATTTGCTCTGTACTTCGGCGTAACGCTTTTGTTCGGCTTCCGGCAGGTCAATACCCGACAGACGGAAGTCGCGCAGGGAGTGTTCCAGGATAGTTTTCTGCGCCACTTCGAAACCGGCAGCTTCGGGACTGTTCGCCAGCGCTTCAAACGCCTCGAACAACTCGCGGTTCTGGCCCAATTCGGTGGAGTAGGCACTCAAGGCCGGCAGGCAGGACTCGTAGGCTTCGCGCAATTCGGCGCTATTGCACACGGCATTCAGGTGGCTGACCGGGCTCCAGGCGGCGCCCAGACGATCATTCAGTTCGTCCATCGCCAGCACCAGGCCGGCCCAGGTCGGTTGTTTGCCCTGGGTTTTGAGGATCTCGATAATGGCGGCGCGGTTGTCAGCCAGGATCTGTTCAATAGCCGGTTGCACGTGTTCGGCACGGATCGCCGAGAACGGCGGCAGGTCGTAGGACTGCAAAAGAGGGTTGTTCACGCTCACGGTTGGCACCTTGGCTGGAAGAAACATTGCGCCATCTTAATTACAATCGACGCTCACCGCAGCTATCAGCAACAGAGAGAAACCCTATCGTGACCCTTCGCAAGTATCAGAACCATACGCCGCTACTGGGCAAAGGCGCCTTTGTCGACGGTTCGGCGGTGGTGATCGGCGACGTTGAAATCGGCGAAGACAGCTCGGTCTGGCCGCTGACGGTGATTCGTGGCGACATGCACCGCATCCGTATCGGCGCGCGCACCAGCGTGCAGGACGGCTGTGTGCTGCACATCACCCACGCCGGGCCGTTCAATCCCGATGGCTTTGCGTTGCTGATCGGTGACGATGTGACCATCGCGCATAAAGTCATGCTCCACGGCTGCACCGTGGGCAGTCGGATTCTGATCGGCATGGGCAGCATCGTCATGGACGGTGCGGTGGTCGACGACGATGTGATCATTGGCGCCGGCAGTCTGGTGCCACCGGGCAAACGCCTGGAAAGCGGCTTCCTTTATGTGGGCAGCCCGGTGAAGCAGGTCCGGCCACTGACTGACAAGGAAAAAGCCTTTTTCACCTACAGCGCGGCGAACTACGTGAAGCTCAAGAATTTGCACTTGGCAGAAGGCTACGACCAGCTCTGACCCTGCGCCCTTATTCAGGATTCAACATGCATTACCAAACCGTATTGTTCGACCTCGATGGCACCCTGACCGATCCGCGCGAGGGCATCACCCGTTCGATCCAGTTCGCCTTGAGCAAACTGGGCATCGATGAGCCCGACCTGACCAAACTTGAACACTTCATCGGTCCGCCGTTGTTGCAGGCGTTCATGCAGTTCTACGACTTCGACGAGCCCAAGGCCTGGGAAGCGGTGAACTTCTATCGCGAACGCTTCAAGGTCACCGGCCTGTATGAGAACCGCGTATTCGACGGCGTCACACCATTGTTGGAAACCCTCGGCGGCCAAGGGCGACAGCTGTACATCGCGACGTCCAAACCGTGGATTTTTGCCCGGGAAATTGCCCGGCACTTCGACTTCGCCAAGCACTTCAAGGTGATATATGGCAGCGAACTGGATGGAACCCGGACCAACAAAGTCGAGCTGATCGCCCACTTGATGGCTGAAGAAGGCCTGGACCCGACCAGCACCCTGATGATCGGCGACCGTAAACACGACCTGATCGGTGCGCGCAGTAACGGGCTGGATGCAGCGGCTGTTGGTTATGGTTTTGGCAGCCGGGAAGAGTTGAGTGCAGAAGCCCCGACTTATCACTTCGAGACGCTGGAAGAGATGCATCAGGCGTTTTTGCAGCGCTAATGAAATTGCTTTCGCGGGCAAGCCCGCTCCCACAGGATCCGTGTCGTATACGAAAAATGTGTACGACACAGATCCTGTGGGAACGGGCTTGCCCGCGAAGGGGCTCGTTCAGCCACTGAAACTTTATGATCCCGCCAAAGCCTTCAACGCCACCTTGCGCTCACCCACCGGCAACGCACCAAGCTTCTCGACTGCCGCATAAAACTTCACCCAATCCCCAGCCTCTTGTCTGAACAACGCCGCAAACGCCGGCACCCATTGGTCGTACAACCCAAATGGCAACAGCCGTGCATTGTTCATCGGCGCATTGATCCACGCGTCATAGCGTTTGTCCCCAGCCCATCGGCTGTCGCGCAGATGCCGGTATTCACCGCGCAATCGTTCGAACTCGTCGGCTTTGCGCTGGCGCATCTGGTCGGCGGGCAGGGGCAGGGTGTACAGCCGTTCGAGTCGCGTGCGGGTATCCAGAACCAATTGAATGAACTGATCCCGTTGCTGCACCTGCGCGCCGCTGTCCGGTGCCAGGCCGCGGAATGCACGCCATTGGCGGGTGCCCTCCTGTTCGACGAAGGTGGCGAAAGACTCATTGAACTCGGTGTCGTCCTTCACATAAAAACGTTGATGCGCCAGTTCATGGAATATCAGCGTGGCCAATCGTTCGTCACCCCAGGCCATCATCGAACTGATAATCGGATCGTTGAACCAGCCGAGCGTCGAATAAGCCTCGACGCCGCCGATCGACACGTCCATACCTTGCAAACGTTGCAACGCAGCTTCACCGCGGGCCGCGCTCTGACTGTAATAACCGCGATAGGCGACGCAACCGGCGATCGGGAAACAATGGTTCTGTGGTGTCAGGGAAAATTCCGGCGTGGCAAACACGTTCCAGACTACGAACGGCCGGCCAATGTCGGCGTACAAACGGTAACTCTGATTATCCGGCAGATGCAGCTGTTGGCTGGCGAACGTGCGGGCCTTTTGCGATTGAATCAGGTGCGCACGCAATAGTTGATCGCGACCGGGATCGGCAATCACTCTGGAAACTGGCTCGCGTACCCGCAGCAATTGCAGCTGACCACTGGCCAATTGGCCGTAATAGCTAATGCCGGCGCAACCGTTGAGAAACAAAAACAGCACACCCGGAAACAAAATGCGTAAAACGCGATCAAGTAACCCAAGGCTTGGAAGCGGCCTGATCAAAATGAATCATCCTTGGAGAGTCTGCCCGCAAGACTATCCCGCCTGACTGGAGCTCCGCTATGCGCACGTTGATGCTGACAGGAAGCCTGTTGATGCTGACAGGTTGTGCTGGATTCGGATTACCCCCCCATGATCCGGCTCAAGCGTGGATCGACCTGGATTCGAAGCAGGAAGACACGGCGCTGCAAGCGCTGGAAGTCGATGACAAGGCCGCCACCGACAAACGCTATTTCGAGGTTCAGCCGGGTAGCCATCAGTTGACGGTCCGTTACCAATTCCCGGTCGCACCCACCAACATCGGACCAGACGCCGAGCCGCTATGGCGTGACTGCCAGCTAAACGTGAAATTCAACGACTTCAACGCCGGCGAGCGGTATCAGCTGAAAGCAGGAAATATCGGCTTTCGGCCGTGGGCAAAGCTCTATGATCAGCAGCGAAAAGTGATTGGCCAAGGTGTACCGGCAGGCTGCCAACGCACCTGATCGGCGTTATTCTAAAGGACGAGTCCTTGAGAAAATCATCATGCGCAGGTTCACGCTATTACTTGCTGCAAGCATCGTTGCTGGCTGCCAGAGCCCGTTGCCAGCGGTTAATCCGCAGATGGCCTGGGTCGAGTTTTCTACGCCATTCCCTAACGATAAATTGCTGATGGCCGAACGCCTGGACAATCAGCGGTTGCGCGACGGGCGTTTTTTCCAGGTCACCCCCGGTAGCCATGAGCTGATTGTTCGATTCGATTTTGAAGTGCCCGGTGGTGGGGGGCTGAGCATGATGAACGGCCCCACGGAACGCTTGTGCTACCTGACCATCAACTACGATCATTTCGAAGCCGGCCAACGTTATGTGCTGGTAGGTCAGTCGATAGCGTTTACTCCCGGTGCCCGGCTGTATAACGCCAAGCGGGAGATTGTCGCTGAAGATCGAGAGTCCTATTGCCTCATGTGAGGTGAATCAGCGGTCGTTCTTCTGGTAGATGATTTTCTTCGTGCCGCCTTCGCACGAGCCGACGACCATGTTCTGGTCGTGTACTTCGTCGTTGGTGACGATTTCCAGCGTGTAGGACGAGACGTTATTGGCCTGGATCTTGGCTTCAATCTCGGCCTTGAGTTCTTCACAGGATTTCGTTGCCGCCAGGGCCGATGTGGCCAGCGCGCAACAGATAACCGCCAAGGCAAAACGTTTCATGGTTGAAGCTCCTTTGAGGCAGCGTGCAGAGTAATGTGCGTTAGCTGCTGTCATTTATTCGACCACAATTTCGCTGGCCCTGTTTGTTTCAGGGCAAAAAAGATCGCAGCCCGCTGAGGCTGCGATCTTTTATCGGGGATTGCGATAACCCGCTATCAGCTGACCAATGTTGCATCCAGACTGATTTTCGCATTCAGCACTTTGGAAACCGGGCAGCCTTCTTTGGCTTTATTGCTCAGTTCCTCAAATTGAGCCTGAGTCGCCCCAGGAATCTTCGCTTTGAGGATCAGTTTCACTGCTGTGATCGCGAATCCGCCGTCCACCTGGTCCAGGGTGACTTCGGCATGGGTATCGATGCTGTCAGCCTTGAGGCCGGCATCGCCGAGAATCATCGAAAACGCCATGGAGAAGCAGCCCGCGTGCGCTGCGCCGATCAACTCTTCCGGATTGGTGCCCTTGCCGCCCTCGAAGCGGGCCTTGAAGCCGTAAGGCGCTTCTCTGAGGACACCGGTTTCCGTGGAAATCGAGCCGATGCCGGTTTTCAGATCACCTTCCCAATGAGCCGATGCTTTCTTTGTGATAGCCATGAATGCCTCCTCAAGATCCGGCGCGAAGCGTCGCGCCTTTGTGGTTTTCGGTTGCTAGGGTTCTGAGGATAGACCGCGCCGCAAAGTTCACCTCATCTGATCTTTCTTCAAATCAGGTAGGAATTTTGCCCCTGCTATTGAAACTCGGGTATATGCCCTCATTGCATGAATCACGCTTATAGATTCGGCAGGTTTTCGTTTGTAAGAAAAACCTGCGCCCTCAATTGGAGAAGCAGGCTTATGAAACGACTGTCCGATATCAAGTTCTCGACCCTCGATCTGGTGCCCGTGCGGGAGAACGGCAGCGCGGCCCAGTCGCTGCGCAATTCCCTGGACCTGGCGCAGCATGTCGAAAAATTTGGATACAACCGTTTCTGGGTTGCCGAACACCACAATATGGACGGCATTGCCAGTTCGGCGACTTCGGTACTGCTTGGCTACCTGGCGGGCGGCACCTCGACTATTCGTGTTGGCTCGGGCGGAGTGATGCTGCCAAACCACGCGCCGCTGGTGATCGCCGAGCAGTTCGGCACGCTCGAAAGTCTGTACCCGGGCCGGATCGACCTGGGCCTGGGCCGTGCCCCCGGTTCCGATCAGATGACCGCCCGCGCCTTGCGTCGTGAACGCTCCGGCAGCGCCGACGATTTCCCGGAAGACGTGGCGGAACTGATGCGCTACCTCGGCCCGCGCACCCCGGACCAACGGATCATCGCAATGCCAGGCACCGGCACCAATGTCCCGGTCTGGCTGCTGGGCTCCAGCTTGTTCAGTGCACAACTGGCTGGTGAACGGGGATTGCCCTACGCCTTCGCTTCACATTTCGCACCGCGCTTCATGCATGAGGCCATTCGCGTCTACCGCAATCACTTCAAGCCTTCAGCGGTATTGGATAAGCCCTACGTGATGCTCGGTGTGCCGTTGGTGGCTGCAGACACCGACGAGCAGGCCGATTATCTGGCGACCTCGGTCTATCAGCGCATCCTGGCGTTGATGCGTGGCCAGAGCCTGGTGCAACGTCCGCCGGTAAAAACCATGGACGGCCTGTGGCTGCCTCATGAAAAAGAAGCCGTCGGCGATTTCCTTGGCCTGGCGATGGTTGGCAGTGCGCAGAAAATCCGCGCCAAACTGGAAGTGCTGATCGAGCAGACCCAGGCAGACGAGCTGATTTTTACCTGCGACCTGTACGAACATACCGATCGCGTGCACTCCTATGAGCTGCTGGCCCAGGTCATGAAGGGCTGACGCTCAAACCGCGAACCCAAAAAAGCCGACGTCATTGCGTCGGTTTTTTCATTTTCGAGGGAGGTCAGCCCTTCTTGTAGACGATTTGCTTGGAGCCTTTTTCACAGGTGCCGACGACTTTCCCACCGGCAGCAGTGCCTTTATCAACGATTTCCAGTGAATAATTAGCAATGCCCTTGGCATCAAGTTTCGCTGTGATTTCGGCTTTCAACTCTTCGCACGACTTGCCCTGAGCCAGGGCTGTTCCCGCAAAAATCAACAAACCTACCGCTAACATAAAATGCTTCATCGGGTCGCATTCCCTGGTCGGATCAATAGGGGGCACCCAGCAATCAGCCGGATGTAAATATGTAGCGCTTTGCCATTCCCTATGGCGCTCGGCCAGCGCGCAGGCTCAGAAGATTAGCCCAAACTCAGCTACTGGCAATCCGGAACCCGACTTTGAGCGTCACCTGAAAGTGCGCTGCCTTACCGTCCTTGATGTGCCCGCGGGTTTCGGTCACTTCAAACCATTCCATATATTTGAGGCTTTTGCTGGCCTCGGCCAGTGCATTGTTGATGGCGTCTTCAATGCTGCTGGTGGACGAACCGACGAGTTCGACTTTCTTGTAGGTGTGATGGTCAGTCATGGCGTTCTCCTCAGGGTGTGAAATACAGCCTAGCAGTGATTTTTCGTATTACTTCTGTCACCAATCCGAAGTGGACGTTCAGATTTACTGCACTTTCTCGAACCCCTGAAGTCCCAACCAACACACGCAACTCAATCAATGCAGGAGAGCCACCATGGCCAACACCTCTTTACGTAAAGCCTCATTGCAAAGCATGGAAGCCGAAATCGAGAGTCTGCTGAAGTCTTTGGAAAACCTGAAGGACGACGCCTCGGACGAGTCGCGTAAAACCCTTAAAGCCTTGAAAAGCAACGCCGAGAACGCGCTGAAGCATTCGCGCCATCTGCTCAGCGATGCGTACGAAGAAGTCAAAGTCAAAACCCGTGAAACCGGGATTGCCACCCGGGACTACGCCCAGGAACACCCTTGGACGACAGCGGGTGTGGCTGTCGGTGCATTGGGTCTGCTCGCGGCTTATCTGCTGTTCAAACGCGGTGACTAATCCGTCTGGCGCAGCTCGTTTTTGAGCCACTGCGCCAGTTGCCGAGCGCGCCCGTCCGCGGCGCGCTTGGGTAGCCACAACGCCAGTTGCGCCGGGGTTTCACTGAAGCCCCAAGGCGCAACCAGGCGACCAGCCTTCAAGTCCTCGGCCACCAGCGGCTCGGGCGCAATCGCTACACCCAGGCCGGCCACTGCGGCCTCCAGCAAATAATACAAATGCTCGAAACCCTGTCCGTACTTCAATGCTTTGGTGTCGAGGTTGCTTTGCTGTGCCCAGCTTGGCCAGGCCTGAGGGCGTGAGGTGGTGTGCAGCAATGACTCGCTCAGCAGCGCTGCGGGTGGTGCGTTTTGCAGACGTTCGTAGCCGGCGAATCGTGGGCTCATGACCGGGCCGATCCGTTCGCTCGCCAACTCATAGACTTGCATGTCCGCTGGCCACGGTGGCTCGGCAAACACCAGCAAGGCGTCCAGTCCCGGGCGACGTGGATCGAGATCACCCTCGCCAGCCGACAGGTGCAGGCGCAGGTCCGGCAGGTCGGTATTCAACCGTCCCAACCTGGGAATAAACCAGCGTGCCAACAAGCTGCCTGAGCAACCCAGTACGAACGGTGCATCGGCGGTGCTTTGGGTCAGTTCTGCACAAACAGTCCGTAAACGCTCGAACGCCTCCCCGCTGGCATCGCGCAAACGAATGCCGGCATCTGTGAGTTTAAGGCCGCGTCCGTCCTTGATGAACAGGCTTACGCCCAAGTGTTCTTCAAGCACCTTGAGTTGCCGGCTGACCGCACCATGGGTGACGTGCAGCAGTTCGGCGGCCTTGCTGACGCTGTTCAGGCGGGCAGTCGCTTCGAAGGCCCGAAGGGCGTTCAACGGGGGAAGGTCATGGCTCATGAGATCTGTGAGTTTTCCTGACAGGTTGTGGCGATCTTATCGGTTTTCAGGCTGCGGCGTCAGGGGTAGAGTTAGCCCACTCTCTCTTCAAAAGCCTCATTCCACGCATTCAACTGGAGCGACCCATGACCCAGACTAATCTGCGCAACGGCCCCGACGCCAACGGCCTGTTTGGCGCGTTCGGCGGCCGTTACGTCGCCGAAACCCTGATGCCGTTGATCCTCGATCTGGCCCGTGAATACGAATTGGCCAAGGATGATCCTGCATTCAAAGAAGAATTGGCCTACTTCCAGCGCGACTACGTAGGTCGTCCAAGCCCACTGTATTTTGCCGAACGTCTGACAGAGTTCTGCGGCGGCGCGAAGATTTACCTCAAGCGCGAAGAGCTGAACCACACCGGCGCGCACAAGATCAATAACTGCATCGGCCAGATCCTGCTGGCGCGACGCATGGGCAAGAAACGCATCATCGCCGAGACCGGCGCTGGCATGCACGGCGTGGCGACCGCCACCGTGGCTGCACGTTTCGGCCTTGATTGCGTGATCTACATGGGCACCACTGACATCGAACGTCAGCAGGCCAACGTATTTCGCATGAAGCTGCTGGGCGCCGAAGTGATCCCGGTCGTGGCCGGTACCGGCACCCTGAAAGACGCGATGAACGAAGCCCTGCGTGACTGGGTGACCAACGTTGACAGCACCTTCTACCTGATCGGCACTGTGGCCGGCCCGCACCCTTATCCGGCGATGGTTCGCGACTTCCAGTCCGTTATCGGCAAAGAAACCCGTACTCAATTGCAAGACCAGGAAGGCCGTCTGCCGGACAGCCTGGTGGCGTGCATCGGTGGTGGTTCCAACGCCATGGGCCTGTTTCACCCGTTCCTCGACGACAAGAGTGTCGAGATTATCGGCGTTGAAGCGGCAGGTTACGGCATCGAAACCGGTAAACACGCAGCCAGCCTGAACGGCGGCGTACCGGGCGTACTGCACGGCAACCGTACCTTCCTGCTGCAGGACGACGATGGCCAGATCATCGACGCTCACTCGATCTCTGCCGGCCTCGACTATCCAGGCATCGGCCCGGAACATGCCTGGTTGCATGACATCGGTCGCGTTCAATACACCTCGGTAACCGACGACGAAGCCCTCGACGCATTCCACAAATGCTGCCGCCTGGAAGGGATTATTCCTGCACTGGAAAGCGCTCATGCCCTGGCCGAAGTGTTCAAGCGCGCACCGACTCTGCCAAAAGATCACCTGATGGTGGTCAACCTGTCCGGTCGTGGTGACAAAGACATGCAAACCGTGATGCACCACATGGAACACTCTCAACAAGAGCAATCGAAGCAGGAGAAACACTGATGAGCCGCCTGCAAACGCGTTTTGCCGAACTCAAGGAACAGAATCGTGCCGCCCTGGTGACCTTCGTGACCGCTGGCGATCCGAGCTATGACACCTCGCTGGCGATCCTCAAAGGCTTGCCCGGCGCGGGTGCCGACGTGATCGAGTTGGGCATGCCCTTCACCGATCCAATGGCCGATGGCCCGGCAATCCAGTTGGCCAACATCCGCGCCCTCGGCGCCAAGCAGAACCTGGCGAAAACCCTGCAAATGGTTCGCGAGTTCCGTGAAGGCAATACCGAGACGCCGCTGGTGCTGATGGGTTACTTCAACCCGATTCACATGTATGGCGTGCCGCGTTTCATTGTCGATGCCAAAGAAGCCGGCGTTGACGGCTTGATCGTGGTCGACCTGCCACCCGAGCATAATGGCGAACTGTGCGACCCGGCCCAGGCTGCCGGTCTGGACTTCATCCGTCTGACCACCCCGACGACCGATGATGTGCGCCTGCCGACCGTCCTGAACGGCAGCTCGGGCTTCGTCTATTACGTGTCTGTCGCCGGTGTGACCGGTGCGGGCGCGGCGACGCTGGAACACGTTGAAGAAGCGGTTGCGCGTCTGCGCCGCCACACCGATTTGCCGATCAGCATCGGTTTCGGCATTCGTACACCGGAGCAAGCGGCGTCCATCGCGCGTCTGGCTGATGGCGTGGTGGTGGGGTCGGCGTTGATCGATCACATCGCCAATGCGTCGACGCCGGATCAGGCAGTTGATGGCGTGTTGAGTCTTTGCTCGGCGCTGGCAGACGGCGTGCGTAAAGCCCGCGTCAGCTGAAGGTAAAGTTCCTGATACAGAGGAATTAGAGCCTCGCGGTACAGACTAAACAGCAAGACCGAGGGCTTCAGGACTGCGTTCTGAAGCCCTTTTTGCTGGCTGCGCCAGCTGCTACAAGTCCTGCGGAGTTTCTATCAGGGCAGCTCCAATCCACCCGACGCTTTGTGCAGCTTTCTCAGATGCTCGCCCACCTGTTTCACGTTGGCTTCATTGGCGGCTATCTCCGCCGCACGACTCGGTTCGAGCAGCGCTCTCACCTCTTTGTCCAGATCGCCTGTCAGTGCCTGAAGCTGTTTCTGCCGCAGGCTGCTTTCCGATTCCAGGCGCTGCCACTCACTCGGCTGCGGCAATCCATAACCACCGGTGCCGAGCAGCTCCGCCGGACGGCTAAGGAAGCCGCTGTTGGCAAGAATTTGCTGCAAAGTTGCGTTGGCCTTGTCCATGCTGCCGTTCTTCAATTCCCGGGCGCCCAGATAGCGCTGCTTTACTTCGTCCTGGGCCAGCACCAATTGTTGGCGGAAGGCTGCCTGCTCCAATAACAGCAAGGCCGCGCTGGTGCGCAAATCGGCTTGGTCGATCCATTGCCGACGCTCTTCAGCTTTCAATGCGAGCCAGTCTTCGACCTTTTCCTGCTTGATCGGCAAGTGCTTCTTCAGCACTTCGAACATCGCTTGATAACGATCGCGGAAGGAGTCGAATCGATAGCCCAGGCGCAGCGCTTCGCGGGGATCATCCAGCACGCTGGTGTCCGCCAGTCCGCGGCCCTTGAGCACTTCCAGCAAACCGTTGGGCATGATGCTGTCCAACCCGACCAGTTTTGTATTGTTGGTGCTGCTACGCAGTAACTTCAGGCCCTCTACAGCGCAGTTATTGGACAGGAAGAAGTAGTTGCCGTCGTAACTCCAGTGCATTTCGGCGGCGTGTTCCACCACGTCTTCGATCTCGCTGCGCGACAGGTTCAGCGGCACCGAGGCCAGGCTGCGCAGTTCGGTCTTGGTGTATTCGTCGATCACCTGGGCCAGCGGCAGGACAAACAGGCGTGATGGATATTTGCCCACCAATCCGTCCCAGCTCGACAGCTGCACGTCACCGACGAAGGCACGGTAGGACAACACCAGGTGCTGATCCAGATCCAGTCGACAATCCGGCCCGCGGGGGCGGCCGGGTGCGCAGATCACCAACCGCAACATGCTGTGACCCCAGCGGCTGACCCAGTTCTGGTTGGCTTCTGCCAGCAGATAGTCGACGGCGTAGACCCGTTCCGGATCGACCTGGCCCAGTGGTGTTTTGGCGAAATCATTGCCAGCATTGAGGAAGGAGAAGGTTTTGCCGCAGGTGTCTTTAGCGGCGGGCGCCCAGCCGAAATGTTCTTTGTAGTAGCGGTACAACGCAGGACGGCGACAGGCATAGGAGGGGTCGAGAAGGAAATATTCCATGTTGACCGCGACGAATTCTTTGGGGCTGCTCGTCTCGTAGATATCCGGGCTGCGGGCAATTTGCCGGTTGTACTGTTCGCGTTCGCCACGACGGCCGACATACTGTGGCCAGCCGGCGAGGTCGAGCAGGTGCGGGTCGTCGCTGAGCGTAAAGCGTCGGTCGGACTGGCCGCGGCATTGATCCGGGATACCAACCAGCCCCGAGCTGCTGTTGCGCCGGGTGCAGCGTTGAATCAGCCTGCGCTCCGCGTCTGGCCAGAGGCGCGAGCGGTCATAAATGTGGGTGAGTTCGTGCAACACCGTGGCAAGCATTTCGCGGCGCACGGTGCCATGGGGACGATAAGTCTTTTTGGTCGCGGCGCTGCCGTCAGTGAGGCTGGCAAGCAGGTTGCGGTTCAGGTCGAGCTCGGACACCAGCGACGCCTGGCCGTAAGCATTGCTCGGCATGTCATCGGTCCAGCCGACGTCGATGCGTCGGTCGAGTTGCTCGATGAACCGCGGTGGCAGCGCCTGCATGGCTTCATCGAGCAGCGCCTGACTGGCCTGCTGTTGAGCGGGGCTGAGGCCTTCGGTTTTAAGCCTTAATTGCAAGTCAGCCTGGGCCGTGTTGCCGAGCAGCAACATGACCCCGGCCAACAGCCAGGCGCCTGGCGACCTCACAGTGCGAGGATGGCTTCGGCGAGAACCTGATCACTGGCGTCGCGGGCTTCCGGTACGCGGGTGCGCAACGTGTTGAAGGCCGCTTCCAGGTGCGCGCCACGAATATCGCCATCGCTGGCGACGAAACTGGCTGCATCGTCATGAGCTTCACGGACGATCTTCGAGTCACGAATGGACGTCGTGGTATCGGAAGTGAAATCAAGGGTGCGCCGGGTGGCGTTGATGAGAATGTTACTGGTGGCTACCAGGGTTTGCGCCTGGGCCACATCGGCCAGCAACAACAGGCCTAGGGTGGCAGCAATCAGTGGGCTACGCATGGAACGACTCCGCAAGAACAAGGATAACTATTGGACGAGAATTGCCTGCGCCAGTTCAAGGTCGCTTGCATGAAGTTTTGGCTGGGTGCGGCGCAGATAATTCAGGGCGGACTCCAATTGTGCTCCTCGCAGTTGGCCGTCACTGGCGATGAACGCCGCAGCGTCATCATGTGCCGCGACTAGCAGCTTACGGTCGAAGGGGGCGGAGGTCACCATGCTTGTGGCGTAGCCGGTAGCCACGATGCCTTGTGTAGACAGATTGAAGGCGTCATAGGCATGGACCGAGCCCACCCAGCAGGCTGCCACGAAAAGCGGAGAGATCAGCAGACTTGAAAGAAAACGCATGAGACTCGATAGCTGAAGGCAAGTCGCAAGGCTAGCGCAACGCCCGGTCTAGAGCCAGCGCCGAAACATTGGGACACGACGGGCGTGTCCCACGTCAGTGATGACGCTTAGATAGTCAGTATGGCTTGCGCCAGTTGTGCGTCAGTCGCGTTCAGCTGAGGTGCCTGGTGACGAATATGGTCGAGTGCGCTTTCCAGTTTCACGCCGCGAATCGCGCCTTCACTGGCCACAAAGCTGGCGGCGTCGTCACGGGCGGCGCGTACGATTTTGTCATCACGAAAGGACGAAGTGACATCGGAGGTCGCATCGGACGTGGCCTTGAGCGCGTTGACGACGGTATCGGTGGTTACGATAAAGCTGGTGGCGTGGGAATTGGCGGCCACGGCAAGCAGGGCTGCAGCGCTGAGCAGACGAAGACGGGACATGGTGAAACTCCTTTGGAAACCGATTGAGAGGTGGCGCAGTGTCTGTTGAGTCAGACGCCTATCATGCAGCGTTCGCCACGTTTCATCTGGATATTAGGCCTATGAGTATCGGTTCGCACAGTCCCGTCTGTTCAAGCAGGAAGTTAACGCCAGAATGGTTTGTCCAATTCGTTGAGGCGATCCGCGTGGCTGATGTTCAGGTCCGAGAGTTGCCGGTCATCAAGTTGGCCCAGTAAACGCCGGGTTCGGGCCCTTTCCAGGTTGTTGGCAACACCCCTCAGCCATCTACGAAACCAAAGGAAACGAGGTGTTGATTGAGGCGTGGAAACGGAAACATCCAGTAAATGATTCATGGCGCGGTCCTTTTGCTGGCAGTTCGGGATTTCATGGTGATCCCGTCCGCTCTGCCGCAACAGACACACTGCATTGAAATTGTACTGGCTCAGTTTTGTAAATATTAAAACTGTACCTGTTGCGCGGAGTCTCTACTGTATGACCCATGTTGAGGGTCCAAAACGACAAAGCCCGTCGTGGTTTCCCACGACGGGCTTTGTTTTTTCAATTTGGAGTGCTGGCGGTGGACCCGGTGGGTCAGAGCCAGCGACGCTAACTTAGCGCCAGAACGGCTTGCTCAGCTCTTCGTAGCGTTGTGCTTCGCTAATCCCTGCGTCAGCCAGCAGACGCGAATCCAGACGAGCCAGTTGATGGCGGCTGGAGATGCGGCGCTGCCACAGCATCAGGTTGGCGAGAACGCGAAAAGGCGTGGAAGCCTGGGTTTTTACAGCGTTGTCTTCGAAAAACAGCTCGGAACTGAGTGTACGTTCCATGGTTGACATCCTTCCGCTTATGGCGGGATTAGGTAGTGGTTTAACTGATGCCAATGATCCTCTCGTTTGGCCAGTCTCTCTAGATACAGTTCACCTGTATTGTGAGGTACCAGTTAACTGTTAATGGGTGGTGTACTGGTCTAAATTGAGGCAACTGTACTTCTCTGCACTAATATCGTGCGTTTTTGCTTGATTGACTCGGAAAGGTAGGCAATTACGGTAGGAAAAGACCGGTACAGCAGTACAGTTTTATTCGGGATTTGATCTGGCAACAGCAAGCTGACGAAACTGTGTTTGCGTCAGCTGCCATCTGTACCAATTACACCGCGAGCATTCGCCCGGTTTCTTCCAGGTTGATGTGCCAGCTCAGGGCATCGCGCAGGATATGCGGCGTGTGACCGCCGAGAGCACAGGCGGCTGTGAAGTAGTCATCCAGGGCTTGGCGATAGTCCGGGTGCACGCAGTTATCGATGATGACCCGAGCACGCTCTCGCGGCGCCAGGCCCCGCAAGTCCGCCAGACCGATCTCGGTGACAAGGATGTCGACGTCATGCTCAGTGTGATCAACGTGGCTGACCATCGGCACCACACTGGAAATCGCACCGCCCTTGGCGATCGACTTGGTCACGAAGATCGCCAAATGCGCGTTGCGCGCAAAGTCGCCCGAGCCGCCGATGCCGTTCATCATCCGTGTGCCGCAGATGTGGGTGGAGTTGACGTTGCCGTACAAGTCGAACTCAAGCGCCGTGTTGATGCCGATGATGCCGAGCCGGCGCACCACTTCCGGGTGGTTGGAAATTTCTTGTGGGCGCAGGACCAGTTTGTCCTTGTAGCGCTCAAGGTTGCCGAAAACATCGGTATTGCGACGGCTCGACAAGGTGATTGAACTGCCGGAAGCAAAGCTCAGCTTGCCGGCGTCGATCAGGTCGAAGGTCGAGTCCTGAAGCACTTCGGAGTACATCGTCAGGTCTTCGAACGGCGAGTCGATCAGACCGCACATCACCGAGTTGGCGATGTTGCCGATCCCGGCCTGCAGCGGGCCGAGCTTGTTGGTCATGCGCCCCGCAGCCACTTCCTGCTTGAAGAAGTCGATCAGGTGGTCGGCAATGGCCTGGGTATCAACGTCCGGCGGCAGCACGGTGGACGGCGAGTCAGACTGATTGGTGATCACGATAGCGACGATCTTTTCCGGCGGAATCGGTATGGCAGTGCTGCCAATGCGATCGTCGACCTTTACCAGCGGAATCGGTGTGCGGGTCGGCCGATAGGTCGGGATATAGATGTCGTGCAGACCTTCGAGATTCGGGTTGTGCGCCAGGTTGATCTCGACGATCACCTGCTTGGCGAAAATCGCGAAGCTGGCCGAGTTACCCACCGACGTGGTCGGCACGATATGGCCCTGCTCGGTGATCGCCACGGCTTCAATCACCGCGATGTCCGGCAGCTTGAGTTGCTGATTGCGCAGCGACTCCACGGTTTCCGACAGATGCTGGTCAATGAACATCACTTCGCCGGCATTAATAGCCTTGCGCAGGGTGCTGTCGACCTGGAAGGGCATGCGTCGTGACAATACGCCAGCTTCGGTGAGCTGTTTATCAAGGTCGTTGCCCAGGCTCGCGCCGGTCATCAGGGTGATTTTCAGCGGGGTGATTTTGGCGCGCTCGGCCAATGCATGGGGCACGGCTTTGGCTTCGCCGGCGCGAGTGAAACCACTCATGCCGACGGTCATGCCGTCCTCAATCAGAGCGGCGGCGTCAGCAGCGCTCATCACTTTATCCAACAACGAAGGCAAGCGAATACGGTCACGGTACATGGATTGTTATCTCGGGCAACGAAAGCAAGGAGTGCAGTCTAGTGATTTCAAAAAAAATCCTCCCGCTACCATGGTCGAATGCAGAGCCCTGATTTAGAGCCTTTGGTCGGTTTCTAGCGGGCAATAAAAAACCCCAGCCTACTAAAGGCTGAGGTTTTGGGTATTGCGCTGGAGCAGGTTTTACTCGACAGCTTTGACCATGTCTTCGATGACTTTCTTGGCGTCGCCGAAGACCATCATGGTTTTGTCGAGGTAGAACAGTTCGTTGTCCAGACCGGCATAGCCGCTGGCCATCGAGCGCTTGTTGACGATGATGGTCTTGGCCTTGAACGCTTCGAGAATCGGCATACCGGCAATTGGCGATTTCGGATCGTTCTTGGCAGCCGGGTTGACCACGTCGTTGGCGCCCAGTACCAGCACCACGTCGGCCTGGCCAAACTCGGAGTTGATGTCTTCCATTTCGAACACCTGGTCGTAAGGCACTTCGGCCTCGGCCAGCAATACGTTCATGTGGCCAGGCATACGACCGGCGACCGGGTGGATCGCATACTTCACGGTCACGCCGCGATGGGTCAGCTTCTCGGTCAGCTCTTTCAGCGCGTGCTGCGCCCGTGCTACCGCCAGGCCGTAGCCCGGAACGATGATCACGGTGTCGGCGTTGGTCAACAGGAAGGTTGCATCGTCAGCCGAACCGGATTTCACCGGGCGGGCTTCTTTCGAGCCAGCAGGGCCGGCGGCGTCCGCGGTGTTGCCGAAACCACCGAGCAGCACGTTGAAGAACGAGCGGTTCATCGCTTTGCACATGATGTACGAGAGAATCGCACCGGACGAACCTACCAGCGAGCCGGCGATGATCAGCATCGAGTTGTTCAGCGAGAAGCCGATGCCTGCTGCTGCCCAGCCGGAGTAACTGTTGAGCATCGACACAACCACCGGCATATCCGCGCCGCCGATCGGGATGATGATCAGCACGCCCAGCACGAAGGCCAAGGCCAGCATCAGCGCGAAGGCGTTCAGGTTACCGGTCAGCATGAAAGTCACGCCGAGGCCCAGTGTCGCCAGGCCCAGCAGCAGGTTCAGCTTGTGCTGACCGCCGAACTGTACGGGGGCGCCCTGGAACAGGCGGAACTTGTACTTGCCCGACAGCTTGCCGAAGGCGATCACCGAACCGGAGAAGGTGATTGCACCGATGGCCGCACCGAGGAACAACTCCAGACGGTTACCGGCAGGAATCGCATCGCCCAGTTGCTTGACGATGCCCAGCGATTGCGGCTCAACAACCGCTGCAATGGCAATGAACACCGCGGCCATACCGATCATGCTGTGCATGAAGGCGACCAGTTCCGGCATTTTGGTCATTTCAACGCGCTTGGCCATGATCGACCCGGCGGTACCGCCGACCAACAGGCCTACGATGACGTAGCCGATGCCGGCAGTGGCCAACTCGGCGCCCAGCTTATAGACGAGGCCCACTGTGGTGAGAATCGCCAAAGCCATGCCGAGCATGCCGTACACATTGCCGCGCCGCGAGGTGGTCGGGTGCGACAGGCCTTTCAGGGCCTGGATGAAGCAGATCGACGCGATCAAGTAGAGCGTCGTTACGAGATTCATGCTCATTACTTAGGCGCCTCTTCTTTTACTGCTTTCGGGGCTTTTTTCTTGAACATCTCAAGCATCCTGCGGGTAACCAGGAAGCCGCCAAATACGTTCACCGCTGCCAGGGCTACCGCCAGGGTGCCCATGGTCTTGCCCAGTGGCGTTACGGTCAAAGCCGCGGCCAGCATGGCGCCGACGATCACGATCGCCGAGATTGCGTTGGTTACCGCCATCAAAGGCGTGTGCAGTGCGGGCGTAACGTTCCAGACCACGTGATAACCGACATAAATCGCCAGCACGAAGATGATCAGGTTGTAGATACCGGGGGAGATAAGCTCTTCCATCGTCTGAATCCCTGCTTAGGCGTTTTTGCGGATGACTTGGCCGTCGCGGCACATCAGGCACGCGGCGACGATGTCGTCTTCGAGGTTGATCTCGAACTGGCCTTCTTTGTTGAAGACCAGCTTCAGGAAGTCCAGCAGGTTGCGTGCGTACAGTGCCGAAGCGTCTGCCGCGACTGCGCCGGCCAGGTTGGTCGGGCCGCAAATGATCACGCCATTCTCGACCACAACCTGGTCAGGCACGGTCAGCGGGCAGTTGCCGCCCTGGGCTGCCGCGAGGTCGATGACCACCGAGCCCGGCTTCATCTGCGCCACGGTTTCCGCGCTGAGCAGCGTCGGTGCCTTGCGGCCCGGGATCAGTGCTGTGGTAATGACAATGTCAGCCTGTTTGGCGCGCTCGTGCACGGCCAGGGCCTGACGTTGCATCCAGCTGGCGGGCATTGGTCGTGCGTAACCGCCGACACCAACGGCGCATTCGCGCTCTTCATCGGTCTCGTAAGGCACGTCGACGAACTTGGCGCCGAGGGATTCGATCTGCTCTTTTACCGCAGGACGTACGTCAGACGCTTCGATCACTGCACCCAGACGTTTCGCCGTAGCGATCGCCTGCAAACCGGCCACGCCAGCCCCGAGAATCAGCACGCGCGCCGCTTTCACGGTACCCGCAGCGGTCATCAGCATCGGCATGAAGCGAGGATAGTGGTGAGCGGCCAGCAACACGGCTTTATAGCCGGCGATGTTGGCTTGGGAGGACAGCACATCCAGGCTCTGAGCGCGGGAGGTACGCGGCGCGGCTTCCAGCGCAAACGCGGTAATGCCGCACTCAGCCAGCTTGGCAATGGTTTCATTGCTGAACGGGTTGAGCATGCCCACCACAACGGTGCCGCTCTTTATGAGCGTCAGCTCGCTGTCGCTAGGGGCTACCACCTTGAGAATCAGCTCGGCACCAAACGCATCGTTGGCGCTGCCAATAATTGCGCCTGCCGCTTCATAGGCACTGTCGACAACGCTGGCGTTAATGCCGGCGCCGCTTTGCACAGTGACCTTATGACCCTGGGCGATCAGCTTCTTGATGGTTTCCGGGGTTGCAGCAACCCGTGTTTCACCCGTCTGGGTTTCGAGAGGAACACCAATGTGCACGTCAAATCTCCTGCGTGATCTTATTGAGTAAACCCAGGCACTTCGGATGGTGCGGCTGGGGCGGCCGATCAGCACGATCCCGCCAAATCAGGGCGGGGCGCGGCATTTTGCAGGCGAACTTAGTGCCCTTCAAGGGTTTATGAGGGGTGACGGAAAATTAACTACAAGTCACCCCGTGACCGAATGTCGCAACTAACCGGTTCAATCCCTTGCAGGCCGTGCCTTGTAAGGATTTTTATAAAAATTGGAGAATTTACGTATCGGTCAGGTGAATGAGTCGTTATTGCTCCGCAATAGAGGCTCAAGGCCACGTTTTCAGGCGCTTGTGGGACGTTTGTACTGCTTGTCGGTACAGTTATCAAATATGCGACAAATACTTATATCTGTAGTGTTTTGGTTTTGTTGACTACGCAGTCAGATTATTGCGAGAAGCCTTTATCCTTCTAGGCTGTAGCTCTGTGCCTGATTGACCAACCAATCGCGAAATGCCCTTAAAGAGGCTGATTCGACCTTTCTCTCGGGAATCATCAAGTAATACGCCTTGATACTTGATAGCGCCTGGGTGTTGGCAATGACCAGGCGCTTCTCGGCCAATTCGCGTTGAATCAGGAACGGCGGAATCAGCGCTATCCCCATGTCGTGCATGGCGGCTTGAGCAAGCATGGAGAATAGCTCGTAGCGCGGCCCTGTCATGTCTCTCGGGATATTTAGGTTTTGAGAGTTGAACCACTGGCGCCAGGCATAAGGGCGGGTGGTCTGCTGCAGCAGGGGCAATTCGGCGATGTCGCCGGGAGACAGGGTTGCCTTTTTCCCCATGAGATTGGGGCTGCACACCGGCATCGGATTTTCGCCCATCAGCCTGTGGGATTCGGTACCCGACCAGTCCGCGTCGCCAAAATAGATCGCGGCGTCGAAGTCGGTATCGGCAAACAGGAAGGGGCGGGTTCGGTTGGTGAGGTTGACCGTCACTTCCGGGTGTTTTTGCTGGAAATCCTTGAGTCTTGGCAGCAGCCATTGAGTGCCGAAGGTTGGAACCACTGCCAACTCAATCACGTTGGCACCTTGCTGGCCCATCACTGACAAGGTGTCCCGTTCAACGGCATCGAGTTGGGTGGCCACCCGGCGGCTGTAGGAAAGACCGGCCTCCGTCAGCTTGACCCCACGTCGCGAGCGTCGGAACAGTTCTACGCTGAGGAACTCCTCAAGGCTGGCGATCTGTCGGCAAATGGCGCCTTGAGTGAGCGAAAGCTCCTGAGCGGCCTTGGTAAAACTTTCGTGGCGAGCGGCCGCTTCAAAGCTGATCAGGGCCGTTGTGCTGGGGATTTTCCTGCGCATGTACGTCAACCTCACTAATACATCGCATAAAAGCTATTTTGCGATGTTTCGGAGTGAGAAATTAGCACAACAGTATGCAAAATCCTCGTTTGCCGTAACACCGAACCCGGCCTAGGATCAGCCCACGTTATTTGACCCGATTCGAGAGGACACACTCATGGGCGGTAAAGCTAGCTTCAACTGGATCGATCCCCTGCTGCTGGATCAACAGCTCACCGAAGAAGAACGCATGATTCGCGACACCGCTGAGCAATTCGCTCAGCAGAAGCTCGCGCCGCGTGTTCTCGAAGCTTTCCGCCATGAAAAGACCGACCCGGCAATCTTCCGCGAGATGGGTGAAGTGGGTCTGTTGGGCGCGACTATCCCTGAGCAGTATGGTGGCAGTGGCTTGAATTACGTCAGCTACGGCCTGATCGCCCGTGAAGTCGAACGCGTCGACTCCGGCTACCGCTCGATGATGAGCGTGCAGTCCTCGCTGGTCATGGTGCCGATCAATGAATTCGGTACCGAAGCCCAGAAGCAAAAGTACCTGCCGAAACTGGCCTCGGGTGAATGGATCGGTTGCTTTGGTCTGACCGAACCTGACCACGGCTCCGACCCAGGCGCGATGATTACTCGTGCACGCAAAGTGGACGGCGGCTACAGCCTGACCGGCAGCAAGATGTGGATCACCAACAGCCCGATCGCCGATGTGTTCGTCGTATGGGGCAAGGACGATGCTGGTGACATCCGTGGCTTCGTTCTGGAAAAGGGCTGGAAAGGCCTGAGCGCCCCGGCGATTCACGGCAAGGTCGGCTTGCGTGCATCCATCACCGGCGAGATCGTCATGGATAACGTGTTTGTCCCTGAAGAAAACATTTTCCCGGATGTGCGCGGTCTGAAAGGTCCGTTCACCTGCCTTAACTCCGCACGCTATGGCATCTCCTGGGGTGCGCTGGGTGCTGCCGAGTTCTGCTGGCATACCGCTCGCCAGTACACTCTGGATCGCAAGCAGTTCGGTCGCCCATTGGCCGCCACTCAGCTGATCCAGAAGAAGCTGGCCGACATGCAGACCGAGATCACCATGGCGCTGCAAGGCTGCCTGCGTCTGGGTCGTATGAAGGACGAGGGTACTGCGGCGGTCGAGATCACTTCGATGATGAAGCGCAACTCTTGCGGCAAGTCCCTGGACATTGCTCGCATGGCGCGCGACATGCTGGGTGGTAACGGTATTTCCGATGAGTTCGGTGTTGCTCGCCACTTGGTCAACCTGGAAGTGGTGAATACCTATGAAGGTACACACGACGTCCATGCGCTGATCCTTGGTCGTGCGCAGACTGGCATCCAGGCGTTCTATTAATAGGAGAACGGCCATGGGCGCGCTTTCGCATCTACGGGTACTGGATTTATCGCGGGTTCTGGCCGGGCCTTGGGCCGGACAGATCCTTGCTGACCTTGGCGCCGAAGTGATCAAGGTCGAGCGCCCGGGTAATGGCGATGACACGCGCGCCTGGGGGCCTCCCTTCCTTAAAGACGCTTATGGCGAGAACACTAGCGAGGCCGCCTATTACTTGTCGGCCAATCGCAACAAGCAATCGGTCACCATCGACTTCACCCGGCCTGAAGGGCAGAAGCTGGTGCGCGATCTGGCGGTGAAGTCGGACATCCTGATCGAGAACTTCAAGGTCGGTGGGCTGGCGGCATATGGTTTGGACTATGAGTCTCTGAAGGCGATCAATCCGAATCTGATCTATTGCTCGATTACCGGGTTTGGCCAGACAGGCCCTTACGCCAAGCGCGCGGGTTATGACTTCATGATCCAGGGATTGGGCGGCCTAATGAGTCTGACGGGGCGACCCGAAGGGGATGAAGGTGCCGGGCCGGTAAAGGTCGGCGTGGCGCTGGCGGACATTTTGACCGGCCTCTATTCGACTGTGGCGATCCTTGCAGCGCTTGCGCATCGGGATCATGACGGTGGCGGTCAGCATATTGATATGGCGCTACTGGATGTTCAGGTGGCATGTCTGGCTAACCAGGCAATGAATTACCTGACGACGGGCAATGCTCCGAAGCGCCTGGGTAATGCTCATCCGAATATCGTGCCTTATCAGGACTTTCCTACGGCGGATGGAGACTTCATCCTCACCGTGGGCAATGACGGGCAGTTTCGCAAGTTTGCTGAAGTGGCTGGTCAGCCGCAGTGGGCAGATGATCCACGCTTTGCGACCAACAAGTTGCGGGTGGCGAATCGTGCGGTGTTGATTCCGCTTATTCGCCAGGCGACTGTGTTCAAGACGACTGCTGAGTGGGTGCTGCAGTTGGAGCAAGCAGGTGTGCCGTGCGGGCCGATCAATGATCTGGCTCAGATGTTTGCGGATCCTCAGGTTAAGGCGCGCGGGTTGGCGATCGAGCTGCCCCATGCGCTGGCCGGGATGGTGCCGCAAGTGGCTAGTCCGATTCGCCTGTCCGAAACGCCTGTGGAGTATCGCAACGCACCTCCTCTATTAGGGGAGCATACGCTGGAGGTTTTGCAGCGGGTGTTGGGTCTGGATGCCGGCGTTGTGGCTGCATTCAAAGAGGCCGGGGTGCTCTGAGGTTTTCTTCTATATAGGTGGAGTGGTTTTACTCTCCTATATAGAGAAGAAACGGGCTGTTTTCCGGCGTTCTGCAAGTGTTTGATAGAAATGCTTAATTAACGGTTGACGGCAGATTCTGGAAGTCTATAATTCGCCCCACTTCCGGCGCAGTCGAAACGGAAAACTCCTTGGTAAACAATGAGTTACGCAGTTTTCGACAGCGAGTTGCTTCAGGTCATCGAAGCCCAGAAGGAGTTGATCAGGCAGTCTGTTTTTGCCTAATTGACGATTCGATCTTCTCGGTCGAAAGCGGTGTAAAAGAGGTGTTGACAGCAGCGAGTAACGCTGTAGAATTCGCCTCCCGCTAACGAGAGATCGCAAGCGCAAGTGGTTGAAGTTGCAAAGGAAACTTTGAAAACTTCGAAAAATAACCGCTTGACAGTAACAGAGGCTGCTGTAGAATGCGCGCCTCGGTTGAGACGAAAGATCTTAACCAACCGCTCTTTAACAACTGAATCAAGCAATTCGTGTGGGTGCTTGTGGAGTCAGACTGATAGTCAACAAGATTATCAGCATCACAAGTTACTCCGCGAGA